>CAZCHA010000008.1:0-27376 GCA_964498175.1 uncultured bacterium | reverse complement strand
TCCGCCTTGCCCCGGTTGTGCTGCTGCGTATAAAAAATCCACTGTATTTCCTTAATTAGTTGGCGTGGAAATTACCTTTTCTATAAGATTAACTCAACGAGTTCAATGATTTGATTTTGGATTTATTTTCTTCTACACAAAATTGTATGATTTGTTAAATATTAATAAAATGATTTATAAGGTTATATGACTTTTGAATATTCATTTTACAATGAATTTTCTGAGAAATTAATTACAAATTTTTCCTTACATTTATAAAATCAATATCAACGATTAATAATTATTATTAAATGGGCCAAAGAATCGGTAAAAAGTAAATAGCGGTGATCCAGAATAACAATGCCAATGGAAATCCAACTCGGATATAATCACTGAATTTGTATCCACCCGGACCATAGACCATTAAATTGGTTTGGTATCCAACCGGTGTAATAAATGAAGCAGATGCTGCAAATGCCACGGCAAAAATAAATGCTCTAGGTTCAAATTCCATTTGCTGTGTTACAGCTAGAGCTATGGGCGTCATAATAATCGCTGTAGCAGCATTAGACGAAACTTCTGTCAAAATCATGGTGATCAAATAGATCAATGCTAAAAGTGCATGTGCTTGCCATTCAATAGGAGCCATACGTGCGGCAGTAGAAATAAAACCGCCCAACCATTCTGCTGTACCAGATGATTCTATAACAATACCTACCGGGATTAATGCAGCAATAAGAACAATCACCTGCCAATGGATAGACTGGTATCCTTCCTGGGGTGTAATAATCTTGATAGCCAGTAATATGACAACACCGATCATGGCCGCGCTCATGATTGGCATGATACCCGCAGCGGCCAATCCAATCCCTCCCATCACTACCACAATGGACATCCACCAGAATCGTTTTTTTCGCAATTTTGCTTCCACTTCTCCCAACACGATAAAGTCTCCACCTTTGGATAATTCACTTACCTTATTGGACGGGCCATATACTAAAAATGTATCAAATGCTTGGAGAACAATATGTGCGATTTTTTTCCGGAAAATAGTGCCTTCTCGACGGATGGCTAGAATGAATGTGCCGAATCGCCGGCGAAAATTTGACGTCATCAAACTATGGCCAACCAAATCCGATTGTTCTGTCAACAAACATTCCACTAATACATTATCTTGTTTTTCTAATTCCTGTTGCGTCAATTTTTCGTCAGTTAATAAAGTAACTTTTTCCACTTCTTTCATGCTGAGAAAATTGTTTAGCGTTCCCCGGACAAACAAAATATCACCTGCTTTCAGTATTGTCTGGCGAATATTAGATGTAATCATTTTCTCATCACGAAGAATATCTAAAACCATCACATCGTAATGTTTATTTATGCCACGGTCAAAACAACTTGTTCCCACCAATGGTGACTCCTCCTTGATTTTCATTTCAGTCAAATATCCACCAAGGTGATAACTCTTTGTTAAACTGGATGTAACAGTTCGGGATGGTAATAATTTGGGTGCAATAAAAAGAATATAGAGCAATCCGGTGGACATTAGAATTACACCATATCGAGCAAATTCAAACATACCCATGGGCTCAACATTAGGATCAGAAACGTAAATTGAATTCACAAGTAAATTTGTGGATGTACCAACTAAAGTGAGTGTACCACCCAGTATAGCAGCATAGCTCAATGGTATCAACATTTTGGATGGGCTCAGTTTATATTTATGAGCCAACCGAATTGTTACCGGCATAAAAATGGCAACTACAGCTGTATTGTTCACAACTGCTGAAGCCAAACCAATGGTGAATAAATAAACCGCTCTTCCCAAGAGTCTCGAGCGGTCTGCAATCTTATTGATCCGAATAACAAGGTATTCAAGAATACCTGTTTTCTGGAGAGCATGACTCAAAATAAAAAGGAAAGCAATAGTAAGCACTGCAGGATTTGAAAAACCGGAGATTGCCTGCTCTGGAGTCAAATATCCAAATAAGAAAAGGGTGGAGAGAAGAATCATTGCAGTAACATCGATTGAGAAAATCTCAGTCACAAATAGGATAAACCCCAAGGCAAGTAAACCAATTACTATGGCAATATCAGGTGTCATAGAAGCAAATTTAATTCAAGAGATTGAAGAGAACAATCCGTGAATTAATCAATTGAAAGGATGTTCTCCAATGTGGGATCTAGCCGCATCAGACTTGAATGAACTTTTTTCGGGCTTATTAGACTGATCATCCTTTTTTAAAATGGCATTAATAATTGTATCTATAATGGCATCCCGTCGTGTATTATTCAATACAGCAATGACAAAAATTGGGTATTCTGCTTCCGGCAATGCCTTCTCCCATTTATCAAATAGATCCGTTTCATCCAGGAATTTATCAACATCCGGTTCATTTTTCAGATATTGCACCACAGTATCCATAAGGGAAATCAATTGTTCTTTCAATTGGTAATTATTTAACGAAGTGAAATCATTCATGGCTTCAGGACAGCCTCCTCATCCACATTATCAATCTGTGTTTTGGCAACATAATCCTCTGCATATTTTTTATAAACACCAGATTTAACAAAAATCTCAAATAAGTCCACATCGATATGGTAATCATTTTTCATAAAGCCCATAATACGCATGGCATTAGATAATTTTTTTCCGTCTTTGTAAGGCCGATCCGCTGCCGTAAGTGCTTCATAAATATCTGCGATTGCCATTATCTTGGCCTGAGTTGACATTTGATTCGCCTTCAACCCCTTGGGATAACCGGTACCATCCATCTTCTCATGATGGCCTCCGGCAAATTCTGGAATATTTTTTAGGTGTTTTGGATAGGGTAACTTTTCCAACATTTCAATTGTAATGACAATATGGTCATTGATAATCTCCCTTTCTTCTGGCATGAGTGTTCCCTTAGGAATGTTCAAATTTGCTATTTCTTCATTCGATAGAAAATTTTGGTCTGTTCCATATAAATTGATTTGTTGTTCACCAATAGATTTTACACGTTCCTGTAGATTTTGATCCATGAATTCTCCACCAACATTAGAGTTTTCTAAAAATTTCATATTTTCTTCTATTTGCCGGATCGTTTCCTTGTATTCATCGTCAAAATTTCCTGTGTTTTGACCATTCAACTGCCGGTTTAAAAAAGCGATTTCTGCATCTCTTTTAAATAGTTCCATTCTAGTTTTGACTAGTTCAATTCTATCAAAGATAGTTTCTAATTTGGTACCTTTATCCACTACATGGGGCGGTGTTGCAACTTTCCCGCAATCATGGAGCCAGGCAGCGATGTATAACTCGTATCGCTCTTCATCATTCATGGAAAAATTTTTATATTTTCCTTCAGTCATTTCAGCCACCGCATCTGCAAGCATCATGGTAATCACTGGTACACGATTACAATGACCGCCGGTATATTCAGATTTTTTATCAATAGCAGTGGCAATCAATTTGATAAATGCTTCAAAGAGTATCTTTAGCTCCTCCACCAAACGCTTATTGGTCAAAGCCACGGCACCCTGAGACGCCAATGATTCTAACTGTTCCTGCATCTCCTCGTTGAATGAGATAACATCACCATAATCATTCCGAGCATTAATAAGCTGCATAACACCAATGATCTCATTTTCATGATTTTTCAGAGGAACCGTTAAAAAAGACTTGGAACGATAACCGGATTTTTCATCAAATTTCTTGGTTCCTTCAAAATCAAACCCTTCTTCTTCGTATGCGTCATGGATATTGACGGTCTTTTGTGCAAGTGCAACATACGCTGAAACATTTTTTTCGTTGGGTGTTTGTTTATCAATCCAAAGTTTAACTGGATAATATGGAATCTCTATCCCAGAAGTTCCCCCCATGTTTATATTCATAGAATCATTACGCATTATTTCAAATTCCAAATTCCCATCTTTATTCATTGAGTAGAGAGTTTGGCCATCCGCACGGGTAATCGCCTTAGCTTCTTCGAGGATCATCTCAAACAAACGATCGGTATTCTTTTCTGTGGAAAGGGCCATACCAATCTCGCTTAAGCGGTGAAGTCTATCTTCTAAAAATTTGATTCTGTTTAATGCATCCATAAATATCTTCAGTGTCCTCCATTTAAGACACGTAAAATTATACCAAATTTAGATGGTAAAAAGAGAGTATTTATTTTAGGCGAATTAACTTTTAAGTTTTATAAACCTTCCCTTGAATTAATAAAAATTTTTAATCGATCTTTTAAGTATTAAATCAGTGATAAAAAATAAATACGTTAGATTCAACCTTAAATATTTTTTATAAATCAATTTGTCTTCAATTTTCATAAAGACTCTCCATTAATTTCTCCTATGGACACAGGGCTCCAAACCCGGATTAACGAATCCATTTCCCAAGCCTATAAGGGAAATTTGAAGGCTGATGCATTAATGCGCTTGGGGAATGATTGTTTAGACCATTCTCCAGATAGGAAAATTATACATCAGTTCCTAGACTTAGCCCATATTCAACCTGTAGCAAAAATAATTACTGAAGCCAAAGCAACTGAAGAATGGCTGGAGCGGGTTGTTCGACTTATACATCTTTCTCAATTCCACACAGGAACCATGATTGAGCAACGAGCAAAACGGTATGGCGATAAAATTGTTTTTAATATGATTCATGGTAATGACCTCCACACCCTATCCTATTCAGATTTGTGGATAAAAATCCAAAACACCGGAAAAGCACTTTCTGTATTAGATAAGCCTGAGAAGGCATCTGTTATTGGCCTTCTTACCTACAATCAATTAAATGGTGTTTTAGTGGACTTGGCCTGCTTGTCATTTGGGATTCGTGTAATACCCATTCCTCTTAATTCAACTTCCGAGCATCTCTCGTTTATTTTAAAGCAATCAGAAGTAACCCACATCTTTGTGGGTGGTAAAACAGCTATTCGCCTTTGGAATGAGGTTCATCACAACTTCGATATTCTTGTAATTGCCTTGAATGATTCAAGTTTAATTCAAGGAAAGGTTATGGATTGGGAAATATTTTTTGAAAATCGGGATCGTTCTCAAAATTTTGATGTAGATCAGCGTTTGTCCAACATGTCTATGGATCGCACCCAGACTATTATGTATACATCTGGCTCCACCGCAAACCCAAAAGGGATCACATTTAATCAAAATAATATTATTAGTAAACGATTTTCCCGGGCTTTAGCTTTACCTGATTTTGGTTCGGATGACATTTTTCTCTGTTATTTGCCACTTTTCCATACATTTGGTCGATATTTTGAATTGATGGGCAGCATCTTTTGGGGAGCAACCTATTCTTTCGCCGAATCACCCGCTTTTAATTCATTGTTAAAAGATTTTCCCATAGTGAATCCTTCCATTTTTATAAGTATCCCAAAGCGGTGGGTTCAACTCTACGAAATGCTGGAAAAACAATTAGATATGGATTCTGAAGATAGTGAAACCATAGAGACAAAATTAAAATCCATTACTGGTGGAAAATTGAAATGGGGATTATCAGCGGCAGGTTATTTAGATCCTGATATTTTCAAATTTTATCAATACCATGGTGTAAATGTGTTGAGCGGGTATGGTATGACCGAAGCTACTGGCGGAATTACTATGACACCACCGACTGAATATATCATCGATTCCGTTGGAATAGCTCTCCCGGGAATAACATTGAAAATCGCTGATGACGGGGAGTTGTGCCTGAAAGGTCCCTACGTTACAGATGGTTATTATAAGGAAGATGATTCGAAGGTAATAATAGACGGGTGGTTTCACACAGGTGATATTTTTGAAGAAAAAGATGGGCATTATTTTATCATCGACCGGAAAAAAGATATATATAAAAATAGTCGAGGCCAAACCATTGCACCTCAAAAGATAGAGAACCTTTTTCAGGATTTTGATTCAATTAAGTCAGTCTTTCTTGTGGGTGATGGCCGGGAATTCAATACAATTTTAATCTTCCCGGATGCCATGAATTCCATCAATAACATTGAAGCTACAGATAAATTGTCCGTTCGTGATTTGTACAGTTCTATTATCTTGTCAGTGAACAGCTTTCTGTCCCCGTTTGAACGAATTGTGAATTATGTCATAATCAATAGGAATTTTTCTGCAGAAAAAGGTGAATTGACAGCCAAAGGAACATTTAATCGAAAAAATGTTTTAAAGAATTTTTTCAATATTATTGAGCCCCTTTATGAAAAAAATTATGTAGCCCTCCATTCCGGCTCAAAAGAAATTAGAATTCCAAATTGGTTGCTTCGAGAGATTGGAACCGTTCGAACAAATGTGGAATGGGATGGACAAAAAGTTTTAATCAAAGGACAAACCGAATCACTTTTGGTATCCTGGGCGGATACCAAAATTCAAATAGGTGATTTTACCTATTCTATTGATTCAGATATATTGGATTTTGATGCTCTGATCCAATCACCTACACACTGGTTAGGTAATTTTGGAATAACAGAATTTACCGGCCCTATGATCTACCGATTAAAAGAACCTGAACTTTACGTTACGATTCAAATTCATGAGCCAAAGATCGGGACAGCATTTTCTCCCGTAGCTCCAGACAATAATAATAATAATAATATTTTACTGTATAATTTCCATTTAGCAGTTCGACAATATTTGGCAGATGATCCAAGTGTATTTAATTACTTAAGAAAAGTAGTTGATGGTGAACTTGGGAACTGGTCCGGCGTATTAATTGACACTTTTTTGAATTATCAATCTCATTCAGACCCAATATTTCGCATAAAATTGATTGAAACACTTACACCCCTTTTATCTGGAGATATCCTCATTTCAATGCTTCGCGATACATATAAATACCAGAAAAAACAGGAAGGGTCCAAGGGATTTTCTTTCAATATCAACCGGACTACTGATGAACATTATCGCGCTTTTATAAGCTATTTACAAGAAGCACATTTGAATTTCAAGGATTCCAAATCTGTTGACCAAGAATTCATTCAAACTATTTTGCTCATGGTGACAGATTTTGGCACAATTCATCCTACTCGGTTTGTTTCGGCCAGATCTGAACTCATTTGGTGGCAAATCTCAGATATTTCTAAACCCCTTTTCTCAACGGCTCAAAAAGCATATTATGCTTTAACAAAAGGATTTCGAACCTGGATCGGAAAATCGGCTAAATTGACCATTGATAGAGATACAGGTGAGGAATATACGTGGAAAGATGTTGTAACCTTTGATGAAAATGTAAAATCCATTCATCGAAAGAAATTAATGGAAGCAATTAATGAAACTTCCATGATAAGGGAGTCAATTTTTCTTCTATGTTCTAATTCTATCGTTGGGTTGAATGATATCGCTAAAAACAGTCTTTGGGTTTCTCATTTAGGTTCCAGAAATAATAAAAGTGTTTTCAGAATATTAGTTAGGACGCGTTCTCTTGGAACACATAATATCGTAGTGAATTTGAATGATGGTTGGAATCGAAATTTCCTAGAAGAAGAGATTAAATGGCTTATTATCATGGGATCCGGATTTAAGGACAAACCTCTGGTTGAAAATTTTGGGGGTTATTGGCCGGAATATCAACTTTATACAGAGGAGTATATTCACGGTGAAACATTAACAGCTTATCTTGACCGGAACCGGGATGATATTTTGGATGAATCTAAAGTTGATCGATGGCAAATGCGGTGGCTTCATTTTATCTGGAATGGTGTTCAGGCATATCAGGATTTTTGGAATCGAACCGAATTCAAATTATCAATCCAACCGCCATCACCTTCTAATCTCGTTATTCCCCAGCATGATTATTCTACGGGTACGCGATTGATCTCAATTTCTGGGCGAAAACCAACTGAATCTATGGCAGAACATTTTTTATCTTTATACACGGATTATATCGTTCGAACGGAAAAAAAATATCCCGGTCTGAAACATATGTCTGACTGGGAAGTGATTTTCACCGCAACACTGCAAGCAGTTAAAGTGAAACGAGGTAAAAAAATACTAAATCAACTCAAAATGGATTTGAACGAACGAACTCTACGAATCAAATTCGAATCAATGGGATGCACAGTCGCTCGAATTGATCGGTTTTTGGACGATATTGAAAAATTTGGGGTTTTGACAAAACCAGTGGTTTTTGCATCCCTACGCTTTGAACGTTGGTTGGATTTGAATCCTCAAGCAACACTGAAAGCTCGGGCATCCATTCTACAGGAATTATATCAAGATTATGGTTTGGATTCTCTCATGGAAGAATACCCAGAGACCCGTGTACGATTTTTTATGATGACCTGTTTTAAGGAAGACAACCCGAATCTGCTAAATGAATTTCAATCCATAATCTTGAGCATGAGAGACGGGATATTAAGCCCTTGGAACCTACAGGAGCGGATTACTCAAATTCAAACCAATATAAAATTAAGTGAAGAAGAAAAATTTTACCTAGCTCGAATGTTATTTCCCCATGTTGATGCTGCGGATTATGTTGAGTTGGTGACCACAACCCATGGTGAGGATAATCGATTAAATTTAGTTTTTCAAACAGAGGCAAAGGATGGAAAAATTTATCAAATTCGTCCACCCTTTTTGCCAAAGGAAATTGGCCAGTTTCATACTTTATTATCAGAATCATCCCTGTCAGGGACCTTTACGGCACAACACGATTTCCTCCTTATATTTAATTCCCGTAATCGAATGGTTGGTGGATTGTATTGGAAAAATATGGATAATAATCGAATTCATTTGGAATGGGTTGCTGTCCGGGAAAAATACCGAAATATTTCTTTAAGTAATCGATTGATGGACGATTTTTACAAACGTATGAAGCACCGAGGTGTTGATATAATTACGGTTGGATTCTATGTGGAAAAATTCTTTTTCCGCCAGGGGTTTGAGATTAATAAACAATATGGTGGATTAGTAAAAAGACTGAAATAAAGGTCCCCGAAAGACCCAAATATTAATAGAGCATTAAATAAATAATGACGCCTGTTATTGATACATAAAGCCAAATTGGCAATGTGATTCTTGCAATTTTTCTATGTTGCTTTAATTGGTTAGTCCAGCCTCTATATAACGTAAATAATGCCATAGGAATAATTATAACGGCCAATAAAATATGAGTTATCAAGATAAAATAATAAAAGGTTGTAAAATCACCCATATACATTTTCGGACCACTCTTAAACCAGTGATAAATCACATAAGTTACTAAAAATAGGCATGACATTCCGAAAGCCGAGAGCATCACACTCCTATGTTGCTCTCTCTTTTTTTTCTTTATCAGGATGAATCCTAAAATCAACAAAATTGTAGTGGTTCCATTAATCACTGCATTCACTAGTGGTAACATTGATACATCAAGCGCTCCTTCAATGCCTTCAGGCCTAGGCCCCAAAATCAAAAAAGCCACTGTTAAACTAATTACCACAGATAGAATATAAATTATCTTTGTCCAGAATGAATTGTTCAGCATATTAAGTCAATTTGTCTAAAATTATGATCAGGAAAAGGGCGGGCAAATAAATCACTGAAGATTTCAAAAGTAGCTTAGCATTCCGTAAAGAATAATTTTTTACTAATGGGAATCCGGAAACAAGGTACCCAATGCCTAATATGAATGCACCCCAAAAATAGGTCATTCCCAACAAACCAATGTAGGACGGCATTATTGATACAGGGATCAATAAAAGCGAATGCCAAATGATCTGACGATTAGTTCGCTTTCCATCGGATTCCAAAACAGGTAGCATTTTCAGGTCCGCTCTTTCATAATCTTCTTTGCACATAAAAGCGATGGCATAAAAATGGGGGTGCTGCCAGAAAAACATAATAGCAAACAGAATCCACGCTTCCGGATCCAAAGTGCCAGTGGATGCTACCCAGCCTCCTAGGGGTGGAATGGAACCGGGAATCGCTCCAATAGATGTATTGAGCCAAGTTATTTTTTTCAATGGTGTATAAACGAATAAATAAAGTAATGCGGTTGATATGGCGAGGATTGCTGTTAATTTATTAATCAGAAACAAAAGTATTGCTACACCTAAAAGTATAATAATAATTCCAAAAAACATGGCGTGGTTAGGCAAAATCATTCCTATCGGAATAGGACGCGATTTTGTTCTGTTCATTCGTTGGTCTGATTCTTGTTCTGCATAATGATTTAATGCACCGGCTCCAGAAGAAACCAGCCCGGAACCAATCAATGTTATAAACAATTTGGACCAACTGTCTATTCCACCAGCACCAAGATAATATCCCAATGCTGTTGAAATAAGAATTAAAAAAGTGATATTTGGCTTGGTTAGCTCAAAATAAGCTGCAAACAATGAATTTGCTTTCGGTGGGACTCTTTTCATTTAAGATTGAATTTCATTTACAATATTATTCAGATCTTTTCGAAGAACAGCCATACTGGCTTTATCTGTTCCATCATAATATTTTCGAATTTGTCCATCCTGATCTATCAATACAAATTTAATAGCGTGCCCACGTGGTAATTCATCAGCATATAGCATAAATCCATTTTTCTTCAATTCCTTAATGGATTCAATATCAGATGTTAGAAATTGCCAGCGACCATCTTTAACCCCATTTGCGTTTGCATATTCTTTTAAAGTACTCGCATTATCAATTTTTGGATCAACAGTAATAGAAACAAACTGAACTTCTGGTACATTCTTATAACTTTCATAAAGGTGCATCATGTTATTGGTCATTATTGGGCATGGCCCGGCACAACTGGTAAATATAAAATCTAATACTGTAGCTTTTTTATCGAAACTTTTTTCGGTGAATGATAATCCATCCTGTGTAATAAACGAAAAAGCCGGTACTTTTTTAATGATAGTTAATTCATATGATGAATTTGCTTTTTGGATTACCCACGATGCACCTGAACCTAAAAGTATGATACAGATTGTTATTAGGAAAATATTTTTATTCATGCGCTAATTGAGATTGATTCCAGGCTGTATATTGAACCATGACCAGCCCTAGTATCCAGGAGGCAACCCACATGTGGAAAAGTTGGATAAGCGGAATAACACCTAGAAATACTAACAATTCTCCCATAATAATTTGCATTAAAACTAAACCTAAAATGGCAGTTGAAATTTGTGTCATGATCCTTGAAGGGTTTTTAGAACCAAACACCAATCTATACCAAAGCATTCCAGAAAAACCGGTAATGATAAATCCAAGGATGGTATGAATGTATTTAAAAGGACCTAACATATTAAGTAAAAATTGGCTTTCTACCATGGGGTTATCTTCTCGAATCATTTCCAAACCACCTCGAATTTCGGTTCCCAAAACTACTTCCACGAGCAAAATACTCGCCAGAATTATAAACATCCATTTCAGTGTAGAAGGATAGCGGCTCATTTTCTCTGAATCAGGATTTTCTAAATAATAAGCTTCTTGTGCTGCATACAATAAGAGCATCACAATTAATAATGCCAGAAGTAAATGTAATGTGATTGTGATCGGATTTAATACAGTATCTACCAGAACAGAACCGAGCCACCCTTCCACCAATGTGAGAAAAAATGCGGCTAAAACCGACCATTTGATCCGACCTACATGTTTATAATACTTGAAAGCTAAAAATGTAGTGACCATAATAACCAATCCAACCAATGCACCAAATAAACGGTTACTATATTCTATCCAGGCCAAAACAATATTGAATTTGGCAGGATCGATATAATCCGGGAGCTGTTCTAAGCTGGTTGGAGGAATCCAACGGTCAAAACATTTGGGCCAATCAGGACATCCCATACCAGCACCGGCAACACGGACCAGTCCACCTACAAAAATCAAAAGATACGTTAATCCTGTGGATAAATATGAAAAATTTCGAAATGTATTCATAAACAGCCGGCAAAATTAGAGACATTTTTAGTGTATCTAGTAAAAATTTTCCACTTCAAATGGACTAACATAATATTAAGTTTTGGGCTAGTTTTAGCACAATTTTTTAACAGTTTATTCTTAAACGACAACAAAAGACTTTTATTAATGATTCTAAATAGAATCGATCTGGGTACAGCCTGTACAGTTCGCAATAGCGGTGAAACCGGTATACTGAAGAAGATATATTTCTACCCCACCAAGTATGAAATAGAATTTTCAGACGGAAACATCCGGCATTACTCATCAAAAGATCTTGAGTTTGAAGGTGTTGAACAACCAAAAGCAAAACTTCAAGTTCCAACTATACCCAATAATGGTGTTGGTGAAAGTTGGACAGCCTGGAAGCCATTTACCGGCGAAAGTATTGTCAAACACCATTTTTCCACCACCAGAGATATCATGTGGCAAATGCTCACATCTTTAAATATGTATAATGTGTGGTTCTATGGAATACAGCGAGCACTTCCTGTTCTTAATATTGATCGGTATGTACACAAGTATTCTTTCGCCCATCTAAATCTTGAACCAGGATCATTCTTTAAAATTCGACCTCGAACCATCGCTCCCTATTTTAAATGCCGAATCATTTCTGTTGAAAAAGAAAAAGAATTTGGTTTCACCTTTAGGACGTCTCCACTCACTAGTGAATATGTTCATTTTACAATCGAGGAATCAGAACATGGCATTTGGGTCACGTGCCGTCGAACATCAGAAGGTTTATTTTCATTTTTAACTCAATTTAATTGGCCGGCCAAATCCAAAATTCTTCAAAAATTAGATACAATTGTTCCCAAAGTTGATTTTGAAAAAGATGAAGAAGATGCAAGTTGTGCAGATAGCGGTGCAAACCAATTTGGCGGTTTTGCATCGCGACAAGATTATATCAACTACGCAATTAATATGGGTATGGAAAACAATATGGATTTTGTGAATGCCATCCCTGAAAAACCCATCCGAGGCATGGCAAAAGCAGGCATTGTTAAAGCCAAGCGTAGCGGTGTAACACCGCCAAAACCAGATAAACCTGCTCTTAGTGCAGCACCGGCTTCCAGCGGTGGTGGATTGGTGGCTTTATCTCAAGATGAAATTGTGGCTTATTTAGCCAATAAAGGATTAGATGGGGACATGGATACGGTGAACGCATACTCGGATAAAGTCATTCGCGGTAAAGCCAAATCCATGATTGTTAAAATTAAACGGGGGACTTTTGAACGTCCACCCATGCCGGAAATTCCCGAAACATCTAATAATAATGCAAATGCTGGTGAATCAGAAAAGCAATTAATTGAACGCTTGATTACCATAGGATTAGATGGAGACATGGATGAAATTAATGCCCTTGATAACAGAGCTTTACGGGGAAAGATTAAATCTGCAATTGTCAAAGCAAAACGGGCAGGTAAATAATGTCTGAAACACAAAAAGAATCTTTAAATAAAACGCAGGTCATTTCTATGATTGTGTGTACATTGCTTCTTTTGGTTTATATCACATTAGTAACATGGGTACTCTAATAACACAATGGAATGGTTCACACTAGAATGGCTCATGCGGAATCTGGAATGGGCCGTTGGGCTGCTCATGGTTGGTTGTATTATTTTGTTTTTTTTTCCAATTCTATTGGGCTTGCAAATAAAACAAGATGATGATGGTGAAAAAGAGTTATAATGGACTCGTTACCCATGATCTCTATCCTGGTCTTAGTTTTTGCTTTGATCTTAATAGGGGAGCATATGAAATTAAAAAAAGAAGTACGCCGCCTTCAAAATTTGGCAAAACACTTGAAAAATGATATAGAAAAATTAAAAGATGGAAACTGAATATTATAATTAAGCCGAAGATTTGTTTAAAACCATGAATGAAAACGTAACACAATTATCTAATAAAGAATCGACCAGGATATATACCCTTTTTTATTCTTTTTTCCTGATTCCCTTTATGATCGCTATTTTTGGTGCGGTTTTCTTTCTGTTGTTTCGTTTCATTACCTTTGAAACAAATGATGCTTCAGCCCTTTTAAACCAAGTAAAGATTGGGTCTGCTTCCAAACGCTGGCAATCTGCATTTGAGTTATCAAAAGTGTTTAACAACCCGGATAAAATCCCAACAGATCTTTCATTTAAAAATCAAATGGTTTCCATTTATAATCATTCAATTCATGATGATCCTCTTGTAAGGGCATATTTAGCTTTGGCCATGGGCGTTACCAGGGATAATTTTTATTCCGATATATTGGTTGATGGATTGAATGATGAGAATCGTGAATCGCGTAGAGCTGCAATTCAGGCTGTTGGTTTGATTGGTGCAAAAAATGCGTCCAATAAATTAAAGGAGATTATTGAAAATTCTGATTTTCCAGATGAGAGACTCGGTGCCACTATTTCCATGGGGTTGATAGGCGATCCAGAATCCATCCCATTATTGAAAAAATTATTAGAAGATGAAGAGCCAAATATTCAATGGGATGCAGCCGTTGCCTTAGCCAAGATGGGGGACCCATCCGGTGCATTCATCATTGAAAGCCTTATGGATAGACAATATTTAAATGCTTTCCCCCAAGTGGATGAAGCAGAAAAAAATCAAGTGATTCTTGTGGCGATTGAAGTCTCGTCTCTATTAAAACAGGATCAATTCAAAACAAAATTAGCTTCGTTGGCAAAAACTGATAAGAATCTTCGGGTTCGAGATGCCGCCATGAAAACATTACAATCCGTGTACAACAAAGTTATATAATTATGAGTGAAGAAAAAATAACCCCAACCGCATCGGTAGGTACATCCACCCAAGATTCTGATAATGGTACAGAAATGGGTCGCCGCGGATTTTTTAAATGGTTGTCCCTAGGGTGGATAGCTTTTGCAGGTGCAACTGGTGGATTTTTTACAGTAATGATACGGTTTCTTTTCCCGAATGTATTATTCGAACCCCCTCAAACATTAAAAATTGGGTTTCCAAATGATTACGCAATAAATACAGTGGATATCCGATTTAAAAAATCATTTAATATTTGGGTGGTTAGGGACGAAGAATCTATCTTTGCTCTATCCACAGTTTGTACCCATCTAGGATGTACACCAAATTGGCTACTTACAGAGGGAAAATTTAAATGCCCGTGTCACGGAAGTGGTTTCCGTATGACCGGAATTAATTTCGAAGGCCCTGCACCTCGCCCATTGGAAAGATATAAAGTATCTCTTTCAAATGATGGACAAATTCTTGTTGATAAAACAAAAAGTTTTAAATGGGAAAAAGGTGAATGGGAAAACTCTGAATCATTCTTAACAGTTTAATTAATCAATTTAGGTACAATGGCAAAAGACAATAAACAAAAATCAATTTTAGAGCAGATGGGTGAATCCCAAGTTTGGAAATCAATAATTCGATCTGGTGTACCACATACTCGACGGCAGCGGATGCATGCAATTCTTGGAAGTGTTTTTCTACACCTTCACCCCGCTCGATTACCAAAACATGCTGTTAAGGTTGGCTATACTTGGTGTATGGGTGGACTTTCATTCTTCCTCTTTGTGATCCTCACAATTACAGGAATTTTACTCATGTTCTATTATAGACCCACAGTGGAATATGCCTACACCGATATTATAGATCTTACAGAACAAGTACCTTTAGGTATGATGCGTGAACTTCATCGCTGGGGCGCTCATGCCATGGTTTTAACTGTCTGGTTACATATGCTTCGTGTTTTCATGACTGGTTCTTACAAACCACCACGTGAATTTAATTGGGGTGTCGGTGTACTTCTCATGACCATGACTATGTTTTTATCATTCACCGGTTACCTCCTTCCTTGGGATCAATTGGCAATTTGGGCTGTCACGGTTGGTACAAATATGGCGAGGGCACATCCATTTATTGGTCATGAAGGCCCAGGTGCTTCTTTACTTGCGATTGGAGATATTAATTTGGTCCATATGGGTTCAGATGTGCGTTTTGCATTATTGGGTGGCAGATTCGTAGGCGAAGCTACACTACTCAGATTTTATGTGCTTCACTGTATTGCCGTACCCTTTATTATGATGATATTCCTGGCCGTACATTTCTGGCGTATCCGAAAGGATGGCGGAATCTCCGGACCTTTATAAACATTGATTTGAGATTCTTATGATTGAAACATTTAAATCTGTAATTGACACACTTTCAGCTCCCACTGTTAGCTTTACACTTTTAACTCTTTTAACACCACTCATTTTTCCACCAACAGATTGGTTGGATAAACTTAACCGTAAATTGGGAATATGGAGGATATGGACAAAACCTGGGCTTTGGGCTGGAATGGGATTCATCACTTTTTTCTTTACAGTTGGTTATTTCGATCCAAACTTCAATATTACCCTTACAAAGCCGGATAACTTTCCAATCGTACTAATGGTTTATTCCATGTTCTTCTTCATTTGGCTGGGAATGAAGAAAGCGTACATCAATGACGGTAGGTTGGCAGAAGGCGAAAAACCAGAAGAATACAATGATCCGGATGATAAAGTTCTGGTGTGGCCGGATTTGGTTTATATTGAATTCATTGCTTTAATTTTATTTATGGTATTTTTGATAGTCTGGTCAATCCTGGTTGCTGCACCATTGGAAGAACCAGCGAATCCGGCATCAACGCCAAATCCATCCAAAGCACCCTGGTATTTTCTTGGACTCCAGGAAATGCTAGTGTATTTCGATCCATGGTTGGCTGGAATTGTTTTTCCCATGTTCATTATTTTTGGAATGATGGCTATTCCTTACATGGATACGAATCCCAAAGGGGACGGGTATTATTCCTTTAAGGAACGGCGGATCGGTATTTTTATTTTTATGTATGGGTGGCTCATTTTGTGGCTTTTCCTAATCGTAATTGGAACCTTCTTCCGTGGACCAAATTGGAATTTCTTCGGCCCCTTTGAATATTGGGACCCTCATAAAGTTGTTCCATTGAACAATGTGAATCTTTCTGAGTATTTCTGGGTAAAAATGCTCAGCACAGGATTACCTGCAAATATCATGCTAAGGGAATTTATGGGATTTCTGGCAGTGTTTGCCTACATGTTTGTGTTCCCTATTCTCCTAGCTAAAACATGGCTAAAGGACCTATTTGAAAAAATTGGTCCAATCCGATATACAACATTAATGCTTTTTGGACTATCAATGTTTTCATTGCCCATTAAGATGTATCTCCGCTGGTTCTTCAACCTGAAATACATTATCGCAATTCCAGAATGGTTTTTTAATATTTAGGTTTATACATGTTTAATAACGACGAACGCTATTGGGATATTCAGAAATTAAATAAATGGTTTGCCATATCTTCCATCCTGTTTTTGATCAGTATGGCTTGGACATTTGTTGATGATAATGATGATGAATTCAAAGTTTATCAGCGTGAATTCCGGAAAATGGAAATTGGAATCACAGAAAAGAATCTGGAAAAGGAATTAGAAGCTGTTTCAGCTGAACGCATTTCATTTGAAAAAGATTTGGTCAAGGCTCAATCTGAATTAGATATTCAAAATGAAACATTGGTTAATCTTGATGAGACTTTAAAAACACTTAAAGGCCGTTACTACAATGAGAATATGATCTACCAAGGCCAAAAGGCTGAAGTGGATGGACTTAAATATCTTGTTGAAGCAGAAAACGCCCACCAGGATGATGGAGACCACCATGGACCTTCTAATAAAAACGATTATGCGGCGGCCTTAGAATTGCTTCATAAGTACCAACTCATTAAGGAAACATCTGAAATAGAGATCAATGAAACTGAAAAAGCAATCAAAAATCTAAAAGCAAATGTAAAACTAAAGAGAGATGAACTCAATATTGTTTTAAAAGATGTAACGATCGTTGATAATAAACTCAGTAAGATCGACCGCGAACGGATGACCTTTGCTAACAAAGTTGGCGACATTGTTCGTGACCTGCCTATCATTGATTTCCTTGATCCATATTATAAGGTGAATCAGGTGGTGGTCAAGGATGTTAAATATGATGTGAACTTTGCAGCGGTTCCCAAAGTGGATCGTTGTACCAGTTGCCATTTGGGTATAGAAAATCCCGACTTTGTTGATGCACCCCAACCATATACAACTCATCCTAATTTAGATCTATATATTACATCTGCTTCTTCACACCCTATGGATACCTTTGGGTGTACCAGTTGTCATGCTGGCCGTGGACGGGGAACGTCATTTATTTCATCCACACACACACCAAGTAATGAAGAAGAAAAAGCACGGTGGGAAGAAGAATATGATTGGGAAGTAATGCATCATTGGCTCCAACCCATGTTACCAACCCAGTATACAGAAGCATCTTGTTTTAAATGCCACAATAATAATTTGGATCTGAAAGGAGCTGATAAATTAAATCTTGGCCTTTCACTAGTAGACAAATCGGGATGTAATGGTTGCCATCTGGTTCAGGATTACCCACAATTATCTAAAGTAGGACCAAATCTAAAGAACTTGGATGAAAAAGTTTCTAGAGAATGGATAGCCAAGTGGATCCAAGATCCTAAGAAGTTCAGACACAACACCAAAATGCCATCTACATTTGGCCAGGACAACCAAAGTTCGCCTGAAATGCATGCCTGGAATGACGCCGAGATCTATGCAATGAGTTCCTATCTTGTATCAGAAAATGGTGGTAAAAAATCCACATCAGATTATCGATTCATGGGTGATGCTGAAAATGGGCAACATTTATTTGAATCTATTGGTTGCTTGGGCTGCCATGTTATTGAACCCGAACCGGTTGAAACTGAAACTTCTCTTAAAGATTTAACAAAACGTCAAGGCCCTAATCTGATTGGTATTGGCTCTAAAACATCTGCTGAATGGGTTTATAATTGGATTAAGGATCCCTTAGCTTATAATCCGGAGTCTCGGATGCCAAACCTTCGAGTGAATGATAAAGATGCAAAAGACATTACAGCTTATATCATGTCATTCCGAAATGAAGATTTTGATAATTTACCTGATGTTAGTCTGAATGAGAATTCCCTAGATAAAGTCGCATTTACTCACTTGTCCAAGCAGATGCCTGAGTCCTATGCTACAAAAAAATTAGCCGGAATGAATCTCAATCAAAAACTTGATTATGTGGCTAAAAAAAGTATTACGCATTATGGCTGTTTCGGCTGTCATACAATTGATGGATTTGAAAAAGCCAAACCTATAGGGACAGAATTAACAGAACAAGGTTCTAAACCGACAATAAAATTGGATTTTGGGCTCCATCATGATATTGACCATACCAATTTTGCATGGTTTGAAGCAAAATTAAGTAATCCTAGAATTTTTGACCGTGATAAGGTCAGCCCGGCATTGGATAAACTAAAGATGCCAAACTTTGATTTTAATAAAACAGAAATTGAAGCCATTACTACAGCCATATTGGGATTTAATGCCAATAAAGTGGATGAAGGAATAAAAGCCCATAATCGTGTGGATGAAATGGCGCAGAATGGAGCAAGATTGATTAAACAATTCAACTGCCAAGGTTGCCACTTGATCGATGATTTTGGTGGTCAATTGGTAGATTATATCGGTGCTGCTGAATATGCCCCGCCGAATCTGAATACGGAGGGTGCTAAGGTAAATCCAGATTGGCTATTAAGTTTCTTTAATAACCCATCTATAATTCGCCCGAATCTTGAAGTGCGGATGCCCAGTTTCCATCAGATCACCGATGAACAATGGAATGCCATCATCAAGTATTTCCAGCATTTAGATAATGAAAAAATCTCCTATCGAGATGAATTAGCCATTAATAAAAATTCCATCGAATTCAAAGGCGGCGAAATGCTCCATGAGTTGGGTGCCTGTGATAATTGTCATTTTTATGGTACAACATTTCCGAAACAGGATGCCTCCACGTGGGCACCAAACATGGCCCTGACCAAAGATCGTTTGAATCCAGATTGGGTGAAAGAATGGTTGCGTGATCCACAAAACATTATGCCGGGAACTAAAATGCCAGCACCATTTCTCCCTACAGAAGATCTGCTAACGATAGATGGTGCCAAAAATGACTGGGGCGAAGAACTTGTCAAAATGAATGGGGATGCAGAAGCTATGCTGGACGGACTCCGGGATTATGTTTGGAGCATTAAAGGGAAAACCAACATAGATAAAACGATTCAAGATTATTTTGATGAAAACGGTTATGATTTTAGCGGGGATGAAGACGAAGATGAATGGGGTGACGACGATGACTGGTAGAAACCTATTGCATATTTAAAATTAAAAAAGCCAATCACTTGAAAATGAATGGCTTTTTTAATATCTTTTTTCCTCTTTCCTTTCCATCAATCTGCGGATACCACTCTTTCAACAGTAATGTATTGGAGTGAGTTATTTCATTAATAATTCAATTGCAGTTTTAATGTTTCCTGCTTTCCAATTATCACCGGGCCAGTTACCCAATACCTCACGGTTAGGGCCTATTAAAATAGACTGAAGTGTATGTCCAATTTTATTTTCTTCAATTCCCCAAAAGTTGCAACCACTTTGTTTAGCTAGGCGATATACATCTTCAATATGACCCGTGCTGGACCACACCTTCCAGTTATCAAATCCTCCTATGGTTGAACCATAAAAGTCTTTCAACACCGAAGGTGTGTCGTGTTTATAATCAAAACTGACCATGACGAATTCTATGTCATTCCTTTCTTTAAATGCCTTGGCTAAATAATCATTCTTAATCACCACAGCAGGGCACATATTGGGCATGGGACACCGGGTAAAAATGAAAGATAAAAACCGATACTTCCCATCAGAATCAGACAGGTGAACCAACGAACTATCCAGATCCAATAAAGATACATCTTCAATGATGTCACCTTTGTCTCGTTCAGAATAGTCTTCATTTTCGAAAAAATCATCATCATCCTCAGGCAATTTCCCCTTACCCACAAATTTAAAATTTCGAGCCCACGTGGATGTATCGCCCCAAACAAATTCAAAATGAACACTATCACCAATAGACAATCCTTCGATCTCTTTCAGATCATTCAAATCAAAGGGCATGACCATGGGATACATAAGATCAGGAATTGTATCATGTGCAATGATGATCATCATGGAATCCGGTTTGACTTCGTAAATGGTTCCTCTCACTGAATATATTTTCTCCGGAGAACTGCAACTGAAACAAATAATGAGACCTAGAAATAAAATGAATTTTTCCATGGCAAAATTTAGATAAAAAAAGGCGGAGAGTTTCTCCGCCTTTCAAAAACTTAATGGGATTGTTAATTATTTTTTCTTTGGACGTGTAAATGTGAAATCCTGCTTGGTTTCACCACTGCCAATTGTAACTGTTGCAGTCATCGGTTTCTTTTTGAATTTTTCCTGCCAGCAAATAACTTCATAAGATCCAGCTGGAATTCCATCAATGGAGAAATTCCCATTTGAATCTGTAACTGCAAAGTATGGGTGATCTGAAACCAAGACCCAAGCTTTCATCCAGGGATGAACATCACACTTAATGTAAAATGGTTCTGGTTCAGATTCCGCAAAAGTTGATTTTTTTTCTTTCACTACTTTCGGCATTGCAAAATTAAATTCCTTATTCACATTGGGTCTAGAGTGGATATTATGCAATGTCGCGTCACTATTTTTAATCAGCAGTTCTTGGCCTGCTACCATTCCAAATACATGAGGAGTATAAATACAGCCTTTCTGGTCTAAAACGACAGGGTCTGCAGGTGAACCACCAGAATAAGAAACATTTTTTAAATAAACAATTGCTTCCGCCATGGAACCATCCGCTGCCATTTTAAAACTCTCACTATAAACCGGGCCGGAGTGAGATGCACCGCAAACTGGATCAGCATCCATTTTTAACCGTTTTGATTTTGGAGCTTTTCCGTCATATTTCACATTCCCTTTTAAAGTACCCGCGTCCACAAATGCGATTGCAACAGTCAAAGCAATTCCGCTAACGATTAATTTCTTGAGTTTCATATTATTTTTCCTTTTATAATTTGGTGAATTCGGATATCAAATTTACCAGTTTTCTTTTACAATGGATAGAAAATTTAGACGCATCTTCCTATGAAAAGTTAAGGTTAATTTAGTATCTTCTGCCCCCATTTTTAACCCGGAGAAAAGAAACTCAAATGTGGATATTTATGATCACCTGTTACTTGCTCATGTTTGTTAATTTTGTAAACTTAACCTTGACAGGAATTAGTGGATATTTTCAAATAGATTTGCTAGGTGCAAACCACCCTCGCTTTGCATTGTTTATGATCTTGATATTTGCCATAACAGAAACAGTAGTAATGTATTTTTTTATATCTACTGGAAAGGGAATTAAAGACGCCATTTTAAAGAAGCTGGGAGAAAATGAACTTTGGATACGGGAACGAAAATTAAAAATGAAACTGTTTCCACATCTCATGTTAACGCTTACTTTGGTGGGTGCCGTATTTATTCATGGTGGTGCCGTGGATAACCACATGCCATCATCCTGGCTACACGGACCTTTATTCCTTATTGCTTACGGACATCATGTCTGGTCCCTAATAATCAAGAATTATGCCTTTAAGGAACAGATTTCCATTATTTCAGAACTAAAACCGGATACTGAATAATGTATTACGGTGCAAAAGGGCTGGAACTCCTGGGTATGACAATGATCGGAATTGGCTTTATTATTAAATTCCCACGATTGATGGACCCCAAATTGCTCCTGGCTGGCATTGTTTGTTTTGTGGCAGGGTGGGTAATAGAAAAATATATCCTACAGTAAATTTTATTTCTTTCATTTTAAAATTTAATAGTAAATTTATTATCTAATTTTTTAAAAAACATGGCAAACGCATATAATCATTTTAAAGGAATTCCAGATCTACCGGACATCCCTCGAGAAAAAACAAAACGTCCTAAACTCATGGCAGTTGTTGATGAAGATAATTGTACAGGGTGTCAAGCATGTGTGCCGTTTTGCCCCGTTGATTGTATTGAACCGGTAGCAAAAGATAAATATGAAATTCCAATTCCACCTGTCCAGGTTCGATTTAATGAATGTACCGGCTGTCAAGTTTGCGCACGTGTATGTACTAAGATGACTTGGGATGCAATACGAATGCTTGGAACGGATGTTTTTGAAAAAAATTATGGTCTAGTCATAGACTGAACGATTCTTAACTAAATTAATTAACAACGGAGAAATCACGTGAGTAATGATTCTCACCACAAAGAGAATTTTTTACAGAAATATATATTTTCTGTAGACCATAAAATTATTGGGCTCCAATATGGGATTACTTCGCTGTTATTCCTGCTTTTTGGATTTGGCCTGATGATGGTCATGAGATGGCAATTAGCCTATCCGGAAACAGTCATTCCACTGGTTGGACATCTGTTCGGTGAAACTGGAATACTTTTGCCGGAACAATACAACATGCTTGGTGCCATGCACGGAACGATCATGATCTTCCTAGGCATTGTACCTTTAGCTGTCGGTGCATTTGGAAACTATATTGTTCCTTTGCAGATTGGCGCACCGGACATGGCATTCCCTAAACTGAATGCAGCCAGTTACTGGTCTTACTTTATTGGTGGCGTTATCATGCTTGCCAGTTTCTTCATGCCAGAAGGGGCTGCAAGATCAGGTTGGACATCTTATCCGCCATTATCAATTTTCGAAACAGGACAAACAGCATGGTTAATCGGGATGGTCTTTTTAATTACATCTTCCCTGCTTGGATCTATGAATATGATTGTTACCATTGTTCAATTAAGGGCACCCGGACTTTCTTGGTTTAGACTTCCTTTCTTTGTCTGGGCACAGTTTGTTACTGCTTTTTTATTAGTACTTGCATTTCCACCTCTTGAAGCAGCCGCAGTACTTCAATTGATGGATCGAGTAGCTGATACAAGTTTTTTCTTACCTAGTGGATTGGTCTACAGTGGAGCCACTGTTGATGTCTATGGTTCTGGGTCTCCCCTTCTTTGGCAGCATTTATTTTGGTTCTTAGCTCACCCTGAGGTATATGTGTTGATTCTTCCTGCCATGGGAATTGTAGGAGAAGTGATTGCCAACAATACACGTAAACCTCTTTGGGGTTATAAATCCTTAGTCTATGCTTCCGTATTCCTTGGTTTTATGTCCTTTATCGTTTGGGCACATCATATGTTCCTTACGGGAATGGGACAGGCCATGAGTGCTTTTTTCCAAACAACTACCATGATCATTTCGATTCCATCGGTAGTAATCTTAACTGCATTCTTTATTTCTCTATGGGGAGCATCTATTCATTTTACAACTCCCATGTTATTTGCGTTAGCATTCTTACCCATGTTTGGGATTGGTGGTTTAACCGGATTGCCACTCGGCGTAGGTGCATCGGATATTCATCTTCATGATACTTATTATGTGATTGGTCACTTCCATTATGTAGTTGCACCAGGTACTATCTTTGCCCTATTTGCAGGAATCTATTATTGGTTTCCCAAAATCACAGGGAGAAAAATGAGTGAAGCTCTGGGAAAACTTCACTTTTGGCCCTCACTCATTTTTATGAATGGTATTTTTATGCCTATGTTTATCCAGGGACTTGCTGGAGTCTCTCGCCGTTTGTATGATGGTGGACAACTTTATGCCCATGCTCAGGATGTGCTGCAATGGAATGAGTTTATGTCTATTTCCGCCTTTTGCCTCGCGGCAGCACAGATTCCATTCATTATTAATGTTTTTGTTTCCATGTTTAATGGCGAAAAAGTAGATCGTAACCCATGGGGTGCAACAACCATTGAATGGTCAGCGCCTTCTCCTCCCGTTCCCCATGCGAACTTTGAAGGCGATGTTGAAGTGTACCGAGAACCTTATGAGTATAGTGTTCCCGATGCAGATAAAGATTTCTCACCGCAAACAGAAAAATAAAGGACTCTGACGGTGCAAATTCCATACACAATTGAAGAAAGGCCAGATACAGGTCTAAATAATTCTAAACTGGGAATCTGGGTTTTTCTGGCTTCCGAAATCATGCTATTTGGCGGATTATTCTCTGCATATGTTTTTTTAAGAATGGCAGCTCCAGTAGGCGATTTTTCCTACTGGGGTTCTAAATTGAGCATCCCCATGGCAACTTTTAATACCATAGTATTAATTACGTCAAGCGTAACAGTAATTATGTCATGGGCATCATTAAAAATGAAAGATTTTGAAAAATATAAAATGTATATGGGGCTTACCCTTCTTTGCGCATTTATATTTCTAGTTGTCAAATACTTTGAATACACTGGAAAATTCCACCATGGGATTTACCCATCATCCAGTACCTTCATGGGCATCTATTTTACCTTAACCGGACTGCATGGACTTCATATCATCGGTGGCATGATCGTGATGGGCTATTTCTGGTTACCGTTTGGGAATAAGATGTGGCAATCTAATCCTGAACAATTTACGAATAGAATTGAAGTTGCAGGACTTTACTGGCACTTCGTGGATCTGGTCTGGATATTCCTGTTCCCGATCCTTTACTTACTTTAGGGGACAATAAATGAGCGATCAAGATAACAAGCATATCCAAGAGCACATTAAAGTTTATTTAACTGTATTTGGTGCACTGGGAGTCTTAACGCTATTAACCGTTGCTGCTTCTTACATGGATGTTTCAACAACTGAGACCATCTTTTTAGCCTTGACTATTGCTACGGTGAAAGCCAGTTTGGTAGCAGGATACTTCATGCATCTTATTAATGAAAAGCAAACTATTATCTGGATTTTATGCCTGACATTTGTCTTTTTCCTTTTTTGTATGTTTATTCCAATGATTACTGCCATTGACCACACTAGCTTATCATGATTTCCCTTAAACAATTTCATTTCTTTTTTATCGCGGTGTCAGTTTTGATCAGCGGGTACTATGGCGTATTTGAGATCACACGTCCTTCAAATCCCGGAGCGGTTTCCAACATGTTAGCTGGGATTTCTTTCATGGTGGCTGCCGGGCTCATCGTCTATGGATTTTCGGTGGTAAAAAAATTCAAACAGATCTGATCCATGACAAAATTCCTTCACATTATTCTCCTTTCATTCTTAGTCTTCCTTATCCCGGAAACAGCGCAAGCATGCGCCACTTGTTTTGGCGACCCCAGTGCACCGGCATCACAAGGATTGAATTGGGCAATCCTTACACTACTGGGCGTAACAGGTGGTGTATTGGGTGGTGTGATCGGTACAATCATTTCTATCGGGAAAAAAACGAAAAAATTTCAACAATTGAATAAACAGTAGAGGATCTTCTTTTGATCGATATTCTTCATAAATTAGGTTTACCCATCAATATGTCGGTGCAGGGCGCTGCTATTGATGAAATTAATGCAATTGTCCACTGGCTCATGCTGGTTTTATTCATAGGTTGGGGTATATTTTTTATTGTCAGCCTGGTCAAGTTCCGGGCATCCAAAAATGCAAAAGCAGATTATACAGGCGTCAAGTCTCATTTGTCATCTTTACTGGAAGCTGTTGTGGCTGTGGTTGAAATTGTGATACTCTTCGGATTCGCTTTTCCAATTTGGGCGAATCGTGTAATAGATGTTCCTTCGCCGGAAGAATCCATTCATATTCGTGTTGTAGCACAACAATTTGCCTGGAATGTTCATTACCCTGGACCTGATGGTAAATTTGGTAATACACGGGCTGATCTTGTAGATGAACAGGAAAACCCAGTCGGTTTAGATCGTTCCAGTGATAATGCATCAGATGATTTTTATACAGTAAACCAATTGCATGTACCCGTTGATAAAAAGATACGAATTGATCTTACATCCTTGGATGTGATTCATAGTTTTACATTGACAGAACTTCGAGTAAAACAAGATGCAATCCCGGGTATGGTTATTCCAGTTCATTTCACAGCTACCATGACATCGGATGAATTTCTTAAAACAACAATTGGGACCAAACGCGAAGGAAAATCATTAGAGATCACCTGTGCCCAACTTTGTGGGTTAGGCCACTACCGGATGAGAGGATTTTTCACGGTTCATGACGACGATGGCTATCAGGCTTGGCTCGATGAACAAGCTGAATACCTCGAAGAAGAATCTGGTGATGATGACGATTGGGGCGACGATGACGACTGGTAGAAAGCAGACTTACTAGATATTAATAAAAAGCCCTTCACCATTATTAATGAAGGGCTTTTTTGTACCGCGGAAAGGGCTCGAACCTTCACACCCAAAGGGCACCAGATCCTAAATCTGGCGTGTCTACCAATTCCACCACCGCGGCAACAAATAGGGACGATAAATTACAAATTTTTATCAATAAAAAAGCCCTTCACCTACAGGAAAAGGGCTTTAATAATTACTCGGCCTAAGCCAGATTATTTCATCAAGATCATTTTTCGGGTAGATATCATATTTCCTGCTTGCAGCCTGTAAATATAAACACCGGCACTAACTTGATTACCAAGAAAATCTATTGCATTCCAAGTCACAAAATGGCGACCGGCAGATTGGTTTTGATTAACAACCGT
>CAZCHA010000007.1:26292-28851 GCA_964498175.1 uncultured bacterium | reverse complement strand
AAATTAAGAGTGGCCCGGGCCGGAATCGAACCAGCGACACAAGGATTTTCAGTCCTCTGCTCTACCAACTGAGCTACCAGGCCACATAAGGATTTGGTATGCTATAAAAAAAGCGGGGAAAAATTACCGGATGGTTTTTCTAAAACAAAAAGAATTAATGTTAAAATCGAGGGAAGACTTATTTCTTGTTTCAACCCTTGTTTTCTTATAGGTTTCCCGGCATTTTTTAGAAGGGTTTTGTTTATCATGTCTCGACAGGAAAAATTGGTTCTGGCCACGCATAATATTTATAAACAAGCTGAGATGAATTTTATTTTGTCCGGATTAGGTGTGACTGTTATAGGTTTGGACCAATTTCCGGAGATTAATTCCATTGAAGAAACGGGAACAACGCTCATTGAAAACGCATTAATCAAAGCAAGGACGGTTCATGAAATAACAGGACTTCCATCTCTTGCAGATGACACTGGATTGGAAGTGGATGCATTAAATGGTGCTCCGGGGGTTTATTCTGCAAGATTTGCAGGTGACAATGCCACCTTTGAAGATAATGTAAATAAAATGCTGATTGCTTTAAAAGGTATTCCTTATGATAAAAGGAGAGCTAGATTTAGAACTGTGTTAGCTTTTGTAGATTCTAATTCGGAACTCTCTGAGGATGGAGTCATTGAAGGTAGGATCATAAATAAAGCTCGTGGAAAAGATGGGTTTGGATATGATCCAATTTTCCAACCAGAAAGTTATGATATTACTTTTGCGGAAATGACATCTGAAGAGAAAAATAGGATTAGCCATCGCGCAAGAGCATTAGAAAAAATGAAAAAAACATTAAAAACATATTTTGAAGAAGGAGAATTTATCGAATAAAACGATATCAGGTTAATCAAGACTAAACTTGATCTTTTTAGAACAAATTCATACTTTCTTTTTCCGATTCCTTTTAATCGGTTTATGGGGATTCCTTTCCCTACGGCCCGTCCATGCCCAGGACTCAGATTCCATTTTAGCCGTGGAATCACATATAATTTTAATTCCTGATTACATTCCATCATCACCATTCGTTGTGAACCCTTTTCCAGATTTAAAAAAATCACTGGTTCAACCCTTGGATTCAATAAATACACCTTTGGGATTATTGAATTTCCCTTATCAAAATAAAAAAACTGATGTTAAACTTTCTTGGGATTGGCAAACAATTACCATATCTAAAATTGTTGATGGAAAGCAAGTCCAAATGCCCTTTACAGCTTCTGTTGAGTGGTACCTTAAAAAGTTTCACCAACGATCATGGCATAAGAAATTCATAGAAACCATGCAAAAAGAAGCCAAAGATGATAAAAAAAGTCGCCGGGGTCAGATGATTGAGGTAGTGGGTGTGGATATTGGCAGGCTGGGAAGGGCGTCACTCCGAGTAAGTGGGAATGTGAATATTAATGGTAAAATGGTTTTTCAGGATCAAGAATTGGTTCGATCAACCTTGAACCAGACACAAAATACTCACCTTGAATTTGACCAGAAACAAAACCTGAATATCCAGGGAAAAATTGGAGATAGAATCACAGTGGCTATGGACCAGGATTCTGAACGTGATTTTGATTGGGAAAATAATATACGGATCTCTTATGAAGGACACGAAGATGATATTGTACAAAAAGTAGAGGCTGGAAATATTTCTCTTTCTCTTCCATCTACAAAATATGTCACTTTCTCCGGGAAAAATCAGGGCCTTTTTGGTATAAAAGCAATTTCAAAATTAGGTCCCGTGGACATTACCACAATTGCTTCAATTGAAAAGACTAAAAAAGAACAATCTGAATGGGAAGGTGGAGGACAAAGTAGTACCCAACAGATCAGAGATGTGGATTGGATAAAAAATAGGTACTTTTTTATTCATCCAATGTTTAGAAACGGACTGGATACAACAGCATTTATAGGGGGGCAATTAAAATCAGTTTCAATTCCTCCTTTTTATCCAACAAAGAACGGAAGACACCTCCTTGGAAATATGGTGGTGAAAAATTTTGAATTGTATAAATCTATCAATACTAATGATGCGAATGCAATGACCGGGATGGCATACATCGATCCATTAAATATTGCTGATACGAATTATGTGGATGAGAATGAAGAAGGGAGCTTTATTCGGTTGGAGCAAGGAACCAATTATTATATAAGCCCAGACTTGGGCTTTATCCGAGTCCGTGAGATGGTTTCACAGGATATTTTAGGATGTACATTTACTCTGGCGGATCGAGAAACAGGTGCTACCGTGTTAGAAGTTGGTACAGGTGCGGATTCTCTTGGGACGAACCTATCACTCATGATGCTCAAACCCCGAAACAGTTATCCTAATCACTCAACGTGGCCCCTCATGTTTAAAAATGTATACTACCTAGGTACAACTCAGATCAATACAGAAGGATTTGAGATTAAAATTTTGAATAAAAATGCCACTCCAGTTTCTGAGAGAGATAAGGCCACAAGTTTACCCTATATTACATTATTTGGATTGGATAGTTTGGATGAAAATGGTCAGCGGAATTATGATGAATTGATCGA
>CAZCHA010000007.1:17207-26192 GCA_964498175.1 uncultured bacterium | reverse complement strand
ATCAATTATGATAAACATGAGTTAGTATCCTTTGATAAAAAAACTATTTTTGGAACACGGGCTCAAATGGATTTGGGAAAGAAAAATTCCTTTATTGGTGCCACAGCACTTTATTTTAACCAATCCATCATTAATGAAAAAGTAGAAGTGGGTTATGAACCTACACGAAATTTTATTTGGGATTTGAATGGCCGGTATGAATGGGATGTGGATGGTGTAACTCGTATTCTTGATAAACTTCCTGTGATTGAAGCAGAAAAAATGTCATCATTTTCGATTGAGGGGGAAATAGCACAAGTAATGCCTAATCCAAACTCTATTAACAATCCAGAAACAGGAGACCCAAACGGTGTAGCTTTTATTGATGATTTTGAAGGGAGTAAAAGAACCACATCACCCTCCATTCAAAGACGATTTTGGAAAGCATCTTCTGCGCCTATTTATTACGATGATATCATGGCATCCTTCGAAGATGAATATTCCCAGCGACATCGTGGAAATTTGCATTGGTTCAATCCTTATGTTCCATACCGGACTAGAGAGATTTGGCCTAACCAGTCAACATCACTACGGGCCGGAAATGAAACAACGGATGTGATGGTGTTACGGTATAAGTCCAAAAGACATCAATGGGATATTGATCCTGATTCACTTTGGGTAGGAGTTACTACATCTCTGTATTCTGGAGATTATGATCAAATCCAAAGTAAATTTTTTGAAATATGGGTTAAGGGAAGCTCTGGCAGGATACATATTGACTTGGGAAAAATATCAGAAGATATGGATGGTAATGGTCAGCTCAATACAGAAGATAAACCTGCCGCAGGGCTTACATTGGGTAATGGTTTTTTAGAAGATGATGAAGACACTGGTCTTGATGGCTGTTTTGATGAAACAGAAGATGGCTGGGGTGGATGTCTTGAAATTGGAACTTATAATGATTTTCTTATTTCTGGAGAAACGGACATAATCAATGCTTCGAGCGATGTTGATTCTCAAGATCCCAATAGTGATAATTGGAATTATGATCAAAATAATAATTCGGATTATACTCGAGTAAATGGAACAGAAGGAAATGGTACAGGAAACAAGATCCAGGAAGGTGGGAAATATCCTGATACAGAAGATTTGGATCGCTCTACTTTCTTGGATAAAACAAATGATTATTTTTCCACAAACTTTATGTTGACGGATACCACCTACCTTGCAGGCGAAACTGAGAAAGATGGAATACCAACAGGCTGGCGTCTTTTTCGCGTACCTCTTTCAGATTTTAAACAAGTGAAAAATATTGAATGGAATGAGATCAGATATGTTCGTCTGGCTATTACTGGGTTAGACTCGATTCAAAAACAACTTCAAATCGCTAAAATGGAGATAGTAGGGAATGAATGGCAAGAGAAAGGCATTGTTGGGTTGGATACGGGTTTTGTAGATACATCAGATTTTTTTAATCAACTACTTGGGAATATTTATGGCAGAGACGAAGATGACGATCCAACTTTTCAAGTTGCAGTTGTTAATACTGAGGACAATGCAGACTACATCCCTCCCAAAGGAGTAAAAGGAGAATATGATCGATTGAATGAAATTAGATCCAAAGAACAATCTCTTGTATTAAAATTTGATCATCTGCCATCGAAAGCAACAGGAGTAGCCCAAAAAACGCTTTACACTTTAAATGATAATCAAAAACGGAGTTTCATGACCTATGACTTTATGAAAATGTATGTGTATGGAAATAGTCCATGGATTACTTCGTTAGAAACAAATGTGGAGGTCTTTCTTAAATTTGGATTGGGTGAAGCATATTATGAGATTACTAAACCTGTTTATAATGGATGGGATGAAGACGATAAAAGAAATAGTTTTAATATTGATCTAGACTGGCTGACTGCTTTAAAACAGGCGGATACAACAAAGATCCAAAAATTTCTTGAGACAGATATTTTATTGGATTCAGCTGATGTTCGAAAATATTACTTTACAGATAATGCAGGTCAATTAACCGGGGAAAAAGTAAAAATTTCTGGCAAACCGGCATTAAATCGACTTCAATATTTTTCCGTAGGTGTAAAAAATATTGGGGATGAACCTATTACAGGTGAGGTATGGCTCGATGAATTAAGACTCAGTGGGGTAAAGAAAGAAAAAGGGGTGGCTATGCGGGTTCAATCCAAGTTTAATTTGTCAGATTTAGGGTCGGCAACAGTTGTTTATAGCCGGCAAGATGCAGAATATCACCGATTACAGGAACGGGTTTCAAAGGGAACTAATACTTCAGAAAACCTGAACGTATCAGGGAAAATGGATTTACATCGATTATTACCCAGATCATGGGGAATATCAATCCCGTTGAATGGATCATTAACCCGGAATCAAAGTCGTCCGAAATATTTTTCTGGTGAGGACATATTAGTTGATCCAAACAATACACCAGATTCCATAATGACATTGACTGAATCTATTTCATTAAGTACATCATTGAAAAAGACCGGAAAATCAGATAATCAATTATTGAAATATACCGTAGATAAAATTTCTGCGAGTTTCAGCGCATCGCAATCCAAATCATCCGATATAACCTATCAAGAAAAGTGGACAGAATCTTACACAGGAAAATTTTCCTATAGTATTCCCTTCGGGCGCAATAATTACATCAAACCATTCAATTGGACGAAAGATGTACCATTTCTGGGAAAATCTATTAGTGACTTCCAGATTTTTTATACACCAAGCTCATTTAAAACGGGACTTAATTTAAATGAAAAATTAAACTGGAACCAACCGCGCTCAGGCAATCGTAGTCCCGAAACCTACAATTTTGGTTTAAATCGAACTATGAACCTGGATTACAAATTCACAAATGGTTTATCAGCGAAATATGCTTGGAGCGGTCAAAGTAAACTCAACGATTTCAGAGGATATGCGTGGACAGCCCTACGCGACCTGGATCCAGGTACTGTAACCCAAACCACAGAAAGTTTTAATACGACTTTCAACCCCGGTATAATGAAATGGTTGAAACCTTCGTTCAATTATACAGCAAATTTTCGCTGGGCTGATGATTTATCCCGAGAAGGGCAGAATATCAGCACCCAACTGCGGTTTGGAACTAATTTTTCATTAACACCGGTCCAATTAGTTGAATTGATCTATAAACCAAAATCATCTTCAAAAGGGAAAACCGGAAGGAGGTCGCGGGGAGCAAGATCAAAATCTAATGGTGAGAAAAAATCTGAAGGTTCCAAAGATAAGAAAACCAAAAAACCAAATTTGAATCCCCTGAATTTTGTTCACGGCCTATTTAAAAAAATTAATCCAATCTCCGTAAGCTATTCTGAAAACTTGAATCGGTCTGCAAATCAGGTTTTGGGAGAGGTACCAACCGGGTACAAATTTGGTTGGCTACCAGAACACGGCTTAGAACAATCAGCTGAAGTGGGTAGTAACCTTGGTAATTGGGATCATAAACGAGATGGATCTATCAGAACCGGTTTCAAAATCAGCCGTTCATTGACTATCAGCACAAATTTTTCTCAAAATTTTACCACCACCCGGTCTAGCACAGGTTTAGAACAACTATCTATGACACGGGATTATTTTGCCTATGGCGATCTTCTCGAAGAAGGGCTCCCTTTCCCGGGGTGGAGTTTTCGGATGAGTGGATTGGAAAAATGGCCTATAATAAAATGGATAGCCAAATCTGCATCCTTGGAACATAGTTACTCTGGGAAAGAAACGCGATCCTGGCAGTTTGAAGATATCTCTCCTGAGCAAATGAATTTTTACAATTTTGGTACATTCGCTGTAGATTATAAAGATTATGAACGGTCTTCAAGAATCAATCGGAATTTTTCACCCCTTATTGGGATGAATATGACTTGGAAAGGAAATATTTCTGTTACTTTCAGGCACAATCGAAATAAATCACTGAATGAATCCCCAACAGGTTTAACCATTAATAAAGATAATAGTTATACCTCAACCGGCACCTACACCCATCGAGGTGGAATAAAAATACCTGTTCCATTTTATGGTGACGTGGATCTGAACAATACCATGAGTTTTACCTTAAATTTTGACCTGAATGAGAGCCGAGAAGAACGATCAGGTGATAAAGTGAATTTAGAAGTGGGTTCCTTTTCTGAAAGCTGGAAAGCAGGTTTGAGAGTGTCCTATCAATTTTCAACAAAAGTGAGTGGTGGACTACGTTATGAATATCGTGAAAGTGCTACCAGAACAACTGGTCGTAAAATAGATCGGGATTTTGGATTTGATGTAAATTTGGCAATCTCTGGATAATATGAAAAAATTGTTTTCTAATTTTTTGTTCCTAACCCTCATCTTTTTAGGGTGCCAATCAGATGTGCCCCGATTTGATGAGGGCAATGCATTTTCCTATTTAGTTGCTCAATGTGATTTCGGCCCAAGAAATCCTGGTTCTGATGGATATTATGCTTGCCTTGATTATTTGATTACTGAGTTAGATCAATCTGCTAATGAGATTATTTTGCAGAAATTTTCATATCAAGAACAACGATATAACAAACGGTATAATTTAGAAAATATTATTGCTCGTTTTAACCCAGATGCAGAATTTCAGACTATTATATCTGCCCATTGGGATACACGACCTTGGGCAGACCAAGAAGAATTTCGGCAAGACCGGGACCAGCCCATCATTGGTGCAAATGATGGTGCATCTGGTGTGGCGATTCTATTAGAATTAGCAAGAATTATGGGAGAAACCCCCCCCCCTATTGGTGTAAATCTTGTCTTTTTTGATGGTGAAGATCTGGGGGTTCCTGGAGAAAATGAAACCTATTGTCAAGGTTCCAGGTTTTTTGCTAAAAATCTGCCCATTCCCCGTCCAGATGAGGCGATCAATTTGGATATGGTTGGTGATAAACAATTGGTGCTTCCCATTGAACGATATTCATTGGAATATCACCCTAAACTTGTTCGACATCTTTGGGATCGAGCAAAAGATATGGGGCTCGATGCATTTATAGGAAGGGTAGATTATGCCATTTACGATGATCATATTCCATTGAATGAAATTGCAGGTATTCCTGCTATTAATTTAATCGATTTCAAATATCCCAATTCCTATGCCAATTTTTGGCATACCCTGAATGATATTCCGGAAAATTGCAGCGAAGAAAGTCTTGGCCAGGTGGGAGATCTCATGGTGGATTATATTTATAATAGGGACGAGCAGAACTTAAACGAAAATTAATGGTTATTAATACTAAATTTCTGGCTATGCGTTTCCACTTCCTTTTCGTTTTTGGTATCTTTTTTTTGGCTTGCCCTGACACAACTACAGATTCTGAACTCAGTCCAATCTCTAATCAGCAGTTTACCTATCATCAAGATGTAAATCAACTTTACTATGGAGTGGAAGTAGAGGAGAGATACGAGACCCAGGCGTTATCTCAAGTAAAGATTAATTGGTATGCAACAACTAGGAACAATCCACCGGATACTTTGATGCTATACGATGATGGGGCCAACGGTGATATTATCATGGGAGATGGCTTTTATGGGTTAAAGATTGCCAATGATTCAACCACAATTCAAAATATATTGGGAGATGACTCTGGTTATGTGTTTTTGGATTATCTAGCTATATATGGAACTGAAGCGGTAATAGTTTTAGACTCTTTTAGGATCGGGAATATCATACCTCGAATCGTTTCCATTTCAGCACCAGATACGATTGTTCGCCCGTCGGATGCTACGGTCAGTCTCCATTTGATATCCGCAGAAGTTTTCGATGCAGACGGGCTTGAAACTATTAAGATGGTTGGGTTTACATCTTATCATGTGGATGGTGATTCCATGATGAACAATGGAAATTATCTTTATCTTCATGATGACGGTAGCAACGTGGTTTTGTATGAGCCTGATTTTACTAGTGGGGATTTAGTTCAGGGTGACGGAATTTACAGTTTCAGGATTCCAGTTTATGGCACTGGATTTTCAGATCCCGATTTTCAAACCAAACCCGGTTCATTTATATGGCGATTCTTAACGCAAGATCAATCTAATGAATATAGTAAAGTGAAAGAACATGCAATCCTTATTCAATAGATTTTTTCTATTCATAATGCTGTCCATTCCTCTGTATCCCCAGAGCGCCACACCATCGAGGTTCTCCTTAAAAACCGCATTGGAAGACACTTTTTTAACTGAAGGACTTACCAGCAACGTTGTTGCAGAAATACGAACGATGGGAGACTCACTCACATGGTTTGGAACAGGACAGGGTTTAGCTCTTCACGATGGTTACCGTATTTATGCCCACCAAATAACTGCAGGAATATTAGATGATGGTCAAATTACAAATTTAGTTCCGCAGGGCGGAATCCCTGCCATTGCTGTTATGGGCGATACCATGGCAGTAGCTTATTCAGGTGATGATGGTTCTATTCAGGTTGGCTATGGATTAACTCTTACATATTCTGCAGAAGACACTTCTGAAATCACATGGACTTATCTCCAGCAGCCTGTAGATAATGAAGCAGATACTATAAAACCTTTCGGTGAAGGCTATTTTCGCCAGTTACCGGTCACAGTTCCCCAAGCCAATGTAACATATGATGCGTATTTATCCGGCGAATTTTTGTGGACAGCAAGCTGGGCAGGCGGACTGCGAAGATATCATCTAACCAAAAAAGTTTGGGAAAATGTACCTCTGCCAATGGATGATCAGGATTCATTATCCCTTTGTGCAGGATTCGAAGAAACATCATCAGATGGAAGGCCAATACTACCGGATTATTATTTGAATCCACGGGACCCGGGCGATGGCGGGAATCATAATCATAAAGCATTTTCCGTTATTGTTTTTGGAGATAATATATGGGTGGGGACAGCAAATGGAATCAATAAAGGTATCCTAATCAAAGAAATTGCTGAAACTCAACCTAATGTTTTTGAAATATTGGATTGTATTGAATGGGAACATTATTCTTTTCCAGATGATGGGTTATCCGGGAATTTTGTCGTGGGTCTCGCTAAACAATACTGGAATGGTCAGACCACAGTATGGGCTGCATCAATGCATGCAGATTCTCCAGGCGAAATGAGAGGCTTGAGCTATACACGGGATAATGGTTTATCTTGGTCAACTGCTCTTTTGGGAGAACGGGTGTACAATGTATTTGCAAAAGATTCCCTTGTCTTAGCAGCCACAGCAACCGGGCTTTGGAAAAGCCTCGACGGCGAAAATTGGGCAAAGTTTCAGGCGGTTACGGATACAACTTTTATGGCACAAAACCAGATATTAACAGATATCGTTTATACGGTAGCCTTGGATGACAGAGACACTACTCTCAATTTATGGATCGGTACGCCGGATGGAGTTGCTTTATCCTCCGATATGCACGGCTCCAGTTGGACTATTTATCAAACTGAATATGATACAACTGAAGTGTATGCCTACCCCAATCCCTTTTCCCCATTTAGCCATAATCAAGTAGGGAATAATGGCTACATTCGGTTTCACACCGGTAAGGTATTTAACACAATTATTGAATTGAATATATTCAATTTTGGGATGGAAAAAGTATTTTCGGAAACTTTCGATTTAAATACATATCGAGGTGCAATCAAGTGGAATGGTAGGGACTTGAATGGAATTCATGTAGCGAATGGAGTCTATTTCGCAAGATTAAATTATGCTAATTCTTCATCCCGTTCTCCATCGGATTATTGGACCAAATTTATAATGGTGAAATAATGAAGAAAATTGTTTCATTTCTATTCATTATTTCTATAGTGTTTGCACAAGATTGGGCTGGGCAGTCTGGTGGTTTTTTACGAATGGGTATCACAGCACGTTCCATGGCTATGGGAGGTGGTTTCACTGCAGAATTAGACCGAAGCTTTGCTGCATTCCATAATCCTGCTTGGACTGCTTTTTTGGTGAAACGTCACTTGGGTAGTTCTTATTCCAATTTATCCTTGGATCGTCGATTAGCGGCTACAAGTTTTGCTACTTCTTTACCTCCAACTGCCGGTATAGGAGTGGCATGGGTCAATTCAGGCGTGACAAATATTCAAGGACGATATAGCACTGGCATGAAATCATCTCAGATGCAAACAGGTGAAAATGCAATCATGATCACTTTTGCGCAGAGAATTCTTCCCTGGATTTCATTTGGCGCCAATTTCAAGATCCTTCGACACGATCTTCCCATTACGGAATCAGACCAATTAACCGGGTCTGGTATTGGTTTTGACATTGGGGTTTTAATAAAAACAGGACAATTTAATACCTTGGGTATCATGGTTCAGGATATCAGCTCCAATTACCAGTGGGATACAGGAGACGTCTATGCCGAGGGCAGATTGTATAAAGATGAATTTCCTACAATTTACAGGATTGGATCCCGTACAAATATTAATGGGTTGATCGTAGTAGGCGATATTGGGTTGATTACGAATCATGATACGTTTGCTAGAATGCTCACTCGCTTAGGTGTTGAATATGGATTTTTGGATCAATACTATTTCCGCGGAGGCTATGGAAACGGACGGACTGCGTTTGGGATAGGGTATGAATATGGTTTATTTAAAGCTCACGATTCTCATATAGATTATGCATTCTCCATGGATTGGACCGCCCAGACAGCCCATACAATTTCTTATGCATTCAGTTTTTAAATTATTTCTGCTACTGCTCTTCCCATTATATGGATTGGGAACACAATTTTTGATCTTGCCGATCGATGCGGAAGAATTAAGCATTGGAAGTCATCCAACTATGAATGGCATATCATCCGTTAACCCGGCCCTTTTTTCTGCATCGCTAGATCACCCTGGTTTTTCAATAAGCCGTGGTATTTGGCTTGGGGATGTTACTTTGACTCACTTAGGATACACACAGCCAGCAAAAGGGAAAATATTCCACTTTAATGCGAGATATTCCGGATTATCTGATTTGGAATTCAGGGATGCTGTGCCACTTGATGA
>CAZCHA010000007.1:0-17107 GCA_964498175.1 uncultured bacterium | reverse complement strand
CAATCCTTTCCAAAGATGCGCCTTCCCTTCCAACTCGGATGATTGGCGGAGTTTCGAAGCAAATCATATTCAATGATTATCAAAATACCATCTATTGTTCCGGAGAATGGAACCAATCAGTCTCTACAGGAAAATTCTATTTTGGAAATAATTTTCGTTGGAATCTGCTCAGTGTAATGGGTGGATTTTCAGCATCAGAAAATGTTGTTGAATCTTCGGCTGGTTTCGGTCTCAACCTGGGACAATACGAAATCACCTATGGCATCCAATTTGGTTCCCAAAACTTGGGTACACCCCAAATATTAACTTTTCAATTCCGACTTCCATGAAGAAAAAGAATTCCCGCTTTTCTGTCAATTACATTCTGATTGGTATCATTGTTGTCCTATTGGTCTTTCTGAAGAGAATGGATGATCGTTTATCAGAATTGGAGAAACGGGAAACCGTAGTAGAAAAGGTTGAATTAAAAAAAGAAAAAAAAACCTTTAAACCAGCTCCAGTAGTAACTCCACCCACCATGAAAGGCACAATTGGGATTATCATTGATGATTTTGGATATCGAAATGATGAAGTTTCCGATGGTTTTCTAAATTTGGATGTACCCTTAACATATGCGGTCATTCCCGGCCACGAATACAGCAAATCCTTTGGAGAAAAAGCTGTTGGCAGGGGGTTTGAAGTTATCGTTCATATGCCCTTTGAAAACCTTGCGAATAAAGGCGGTGAAGAAAGTTTTGTGTTATCCACATCAATGGATAGCGAAACTATTCAAGAACGAGTGCAGGCTGCTTTAGATCAAATCCCATCTGCCATTGGGATGAATAATCACCAAGGGTCAAAAGCATCGGCAGATCAGCATGTTATGTCCAACGTGGCAAGAGTGTTGAAGAAAAGGAATTTATTTTTTGTGGATAGCAGAACAACAGCGGAAACTGTAGCAGAATCCACTATGGAAGTGTATAAAGTTCCCACAACCAGGCGGAATATTTTTTTAGATAATGAAGATGATGAAGGAAAGATTCATGCGCAACTTATTAAATTGGTAGAAAAATCGGAAGAATGGGGTGCGGCTGTTGGCATTGGTCATGTTAAACCAAAAACTTTGAAAATATTAAAGAAATATATTCCTGAATTACAGAAAAAAGGATACAAATTCGAGTTTGTCTCGAAAATGCTTCATTAAAATAAATGCCCATTCTTTGCAGAGTTACCCGTGGTGATTTGACAGAAAGCATCCACGTTATTTTTGCGGTTGCTGTCGATGAGACTGGAACTGTATTATACTCTACTGGTGACCCTTACTATCTCACTTGTATCCGATCTTCATTAAAACCTTTCCAGGCAGCAGCTGTTGTAAAAGCTGGTGCTGTTGATGCTGCCGGGTTTTCTGATGGTGAACTAGCCATGATGTGTGCTTCACATAGCGGAGAAGATATTCATGTGAACACTGTTCAATCTATGTTAAATAAGCTTGGCCTAACCACTGCCGATCTTGAATGTGGTTCTCATTTTCCATCTGACAAAATCACACGTCACAAAATGATAAAAGAAGGAAAAACAGCAGAATCAATTCATAATAATTGTAGCGGAAAACATGCAGGCATGCTAGCATTGGCCAAACATTTAGAGCAGGGTATTAAGGGATATATTCAAAAGTCCCACCCAGTACAAAAAGAAATATTCAATCTGTTGCACGAATTAACAGGATTGAAGAGTATTCCCACAGAAACAGATGGTTGTTCTGCCCCAACTCCATTTATGACTTTAGAAACAATTGCACGGCTTTTCCAGAAACTGGGAGCCGGTAATGATCAGGAATTAAGCCGGGTTTTTGATGCAATGTGTGCAAATCCCATTTTAGTGGGTGGAACGAATCGTTTTGATTCTTTATTTATTGAAGCTCTTTCGGGGCGCGGCATTACAAAAATTGGTGGTGAATCTGTTCGGGGCATCTCAATAAAAAAACCGAGTGGTGGTAGTGTGGGAATTGCCTTAAAAGTATTGGATGGAAATTTTCGATCTATGCCTATTGCCACCATGAGATTATTGGAACATTTAGAACTATTAAATCCTGTAGAACTTGAAAAATTAGATAAATTCAGAATGAAAATATTAAGAAATCACAATCAACTTGAAATTGGCCGGATTGAGGCCGTTGTAGAAAACTAGATGAGATTATTAATTATTTATTTATTCGGCATAACCCTCCATGCATCCACAGCCCGGATTATGACGTATAACTTGCTGAACTTTGAAGATGAGGATGATCGGGAAGCTAATTTTATTTCTATATTGGATTTTGTAGAACCGGATCTGATTGTTGCTCAGGAGGTTGTGGGTCAAACTGGGTTCAACCATTTTAAGTCTGACGTGCTTGATATTTACGAACCTGGAGAATGGGCAAGTGCACCCTTTACCAATCAAAGTGCACAGCAGGACATTGCTCTATATTATAAACATGAACATTTTTCTTATACAAGTACATCCACAATTAATACTGCTTCTTCATCAGGGTTAAGAGATGTAGTAGAATTTGTCATGGTTCATGAATCGTCTGGTATTGAGTTCAATATTTATGGTGTCCATCTAAAGGCAAGTTCTGGAGAAGAAAACGCCCAACAAAGATTAGCCGAAGCAACCATATTGAGAGATTACTTAAACACATTGCCTGCAGGTAGTGAATTTATTGTAGCAGGTGATTTTAATATTTATTCTAATAGTTCGTCTTCCGAGCCGGCATTCAATATGCTTACTGGGGATGCCAGTGATAATGATGGTCGATTATTTGATCCTGCGGATCGAGTTGGCCCCTGGCACAATAATAGTTCCTATTCTGACGTCCATACCCAGTCAACCAGAACCTCCAACTTTGGCGGAGGTGCAACTGGAGGCTTGGATGACCGCTTTGACTGGCTCTTTGTATCTAGTGCTATCCTGAATAATTCATCTGATATGCAGTATGTAGAAGATACTTATTGGGCCGTAGGGAATGACGGCAACCATTTCAATGATGCCATTAATAATGGTAATAATTCATCTGTCAATAATACCATTGCAAATGCCCTTCATGATGCTTCCGATCATTTACCGGTATATATGGATGTATGGTTTGATGACCTGGTTTATAATAATGCCGGGATTGTGATAACCGAAGTTATGCCGAATCCTGCCGCTGTTTCAGATTCCTATGGTGAGTGGTTTGAAATCCACAATACAACAGATTCCACCATTGATATTCATGGTTGGATGATCAAGGATAGTGGGACTGACAATCACACTTTTTCGAATGTTGATATGTCTATTTCAGTGATGTCAGGTGATTATTTTGTTTTAGTCCGGAATGCTGATTCTACATTAAATGGTGGCTTAATGGCTGATTATGAATATAGTGGATTTTTACTTTCAAACAGCGAAGACGAAATCATTTTATTAGATGATACCGGTGCAATCGTGGATGAAATTCATTATAATAACTCTTGGGAATTTGGAAGTGGCGAATCCATGGAGATTCATGATTTGAACATTGATAATAGTTTAAGCGAGAATTGGTTTGAAGCTACACTACCTTATGGAAATGGTGACCTTGGTACACCAGGTGCCTTCTACGATGGAACTGCTTCTATTAATGATGATAAAGCAATTTTAAAATATTTCCAATTGGCTCCACCTTACCCCAATCCCTTTAATCCAATTACAACTATAAATATCCGATTAGAAATGACACATAAGACCTCTTTACAAATATTTGATATGAATGGTCGGGTTTTGGAAACATTAATGAACAATGAATTATTGCATCCGGGACATTATAAATTTCAATGGAATGCTAAACAACATGCCAGTGGCGTTTATTTTATTCAACTCACTAATGGAATATCATCCCAAATTCAAAAAGCCGTACTCATCAAATAAATGCGTCTTTTATTCAATCTTATTTTTTTCTTTAGCTTATTGATCGGACAACAAAGAATGCAATATAAAGTTCAAACTGCAGAAGATGAATATGATAAATACACATCAGTGGGAAACCTGGGATTGACAATCACTAATTATGGCATTCTAGGAAATGGATGGAACCGAATGGAAGATGGCAGCATTCATCCATCCTGCCAATATAAGCAGCATACTGAAATCGCCCGGGAACAGATTGAACATTTCTCCTATTGTGGACTCTGGGTCGGCGGTATTGTAAATGGGCAGCGAAGGGTGTCAACAGCTATCGTGGATGGTGTATTTGATGCTGGAGATGAGGGATTTGAATTGTTTGCAAATTCTCCCATTACCATTCAATCTTCTATCTCATCCACTACTCAGGATTCCATGGCAAAATATTATTCACCATACGCTGTATCACACCAAGATATGATTACCGATTTTAAAGATTATGGTGATTCTCCCGGGGATAATTTTGGAATTCAAGGGCACTCACCCTTAGGACTGGATATCCATTTGGAATCTTATGCTTGGAATTACTCTTATGCTGATGCATTTGTCATCCTGAAATATACTTTCACTAATGCAACTGAAGATACCATTCAAGATATTTATGCAGGGCTCTGGGCCGATGCTTCTCTGGCAAATTTTAATTATACAGATTATTATACTCCCGGAGGCGGTTTTACCTGGAGCGATAATTTAGACGGCTTCGATGAATCTGAAGATGGAGCAGGATTTAAAAGAGCCATTGGATATCAGTATGACGCCAATGGGGATGATGGTTGGACCGAATCTTATCTAGGCCTTTCTGCTTTGGGAAGCAATGTGCCCTACAATTATTTAAATACAAATTATTTTCAATGGGTTTGGACAAATTCAAACAACAGTGATTATCCTGCTTATAGTATGCCTCTGACAGATGAAGAACGATATGATAAAATGTCTTCATCCGTTCCTAAAGGCTCAGGTCCTGATTATACGTCCGAAGGGTACCCTGGATCTGAAAACAGCTGGCTTTTTTTAGTTTCAGCTGGCCCTATTGGTTCGCACCATAATGCGGACACCACATCCTGGACGTTAGGGCCTGGCGAATCCTGCCACATTGCTTTTACAGTTGTCTGCGCGTTATGGGCGCCAGGAATTGGAGGCAATTCTCCTGCCCAGCGCGCAAATTTACATGTGAATTATGATTGGGCACAAAAAGCCTATGATGGGGAAGATAAAAACCGGAATAACCAATTGGATGAAGGTGAAGACGGAAATGGCAATGGTGTGATTGATCGTTATATCCTTCCCGCACCACCGCCGTCTCCTAATATGGAAGTAGTAGTTGAATCGGGAAAAGTGACAATTTATTGGCAGGATGGTGCAGAATCTTTTTTAGATCCAATCAGCCAAGAAGCGGACTTTGAAGGATATCGGATTTATGGTGCACGTAAAACAGCCAATGATGATCAATCTGAATTTTCTTTATTATTGGAAATTGATTTAAAAAATAATATTGGATATAACACAGGGTTTTCAACGATTCAGATCACAGATCAATTTGGTGAACAGGATAGCATGCTGATTAATAATACTTATTATCAATATAAATTTGAGAATGCAAATATCAAGGATGGATGGTTAAATTACTACGCTGTTACAGCCTATGATCAGGGAGATCCTGATGCAAATCTTGAAAGTCTGGAAAGTTCGATTTACTCAAATCGGGTTTATGTTTTTCCGGGTAAAGCTGCAGCAAAAGAAAATGATTGGGTTGGAGAACCGACCGTTTATCCAAATCCATTTAAGGGACAGGCCCTTTGGGATGGCTATGGTAGCCGAAGCAAAATGCTATGGTTTCGAAATCTGCCAAATGAAGCTGAAATTCGAATTTTTTCCCTGGCTGGGGATTTGGTAGATATCATTCAACATGAGGAATCATACAATGGCGCAGATATTGCAAATATTGATGCTCAAAAAAATCCATTAATGGCAGGTGGCGAACATGCGTGGGACCTGATTACTATGCATGATCAAGCCACCGCATCTGGTCTTTACCTGTTTACAGTTGAAGATAAAAAATCTGGCCAGATCAAGGAAGGGAAATTTTTGATCATCAAATAAAACCCCTTGGAAAAGGGTTCAAATAACAACAAAGGAGATACAAATGAAAAAATCGATCTTAATCATTATGGCAATGGGAATGCTAATTGGACAGGTGGATTATGAATCACAGATTCAAACCATCATTGATGCCAATTGTACAAATTCCGGATGTCATACAAATGGTGGTGGGTACCAAAATGGGTTAGATTTATCATCATATGATAATTTAATGGCTGGAGACAGTGAAAATGGCCCCGTGGTCATACCTCTGGATCACGCCAATAGTTTATTATGGCAAAAGGTTAATTCAGGTGCAATGCCTCCGGGAAACAATCCTGATTTAAGTGGGGATGAAGTAAATCTCATCGCTAATTGGATTGACGAAGGAGCTTTACCTGAACCAGCAACTACAACGGCTATTTACGACATTCAGTATGTTGCCGATCCAGAGACAGATGATGCCAGTCCCTTGAATGGGCAAGAGGTCACCATAAGTGGTGTTGTGACTGCTGAATTCTGGGGTTCCGATCAATACAGATATATGCATGTTCAGGATGCTGAAGGTCCCTGGAATGGAATCGTTTGCTTTGAGTATGATGGATGGGCTGATTTTGAATGGGTGGATGACAGCGGAAATTCTGTACCTGGTCCTGCAGAAGGGGATCAGGTTACCCTTACCGGAACCGTGGAAGAGTATTATAATTTGACCGAACTTGCTAGCATTACTTCTGGTATTGTACATGGTCCCGCTGATGAAATGATTTCACCATCCACAGTCGCAGTTGGAGATATTGGTGAAGCCTATGAAGGTTGTTTGATTGAAGTACAGGATGTAACCGTTTCTGATCCTGATCTGGGATATGGCGAATGGGAGTTTACTGATGGCACCAATTCTGCTCGCTGCGATGACAAATGGGATTACTTTTATTATCCCGAAACGAATCAGGAACTTGCTTCTATTGTTGGTGTATTGGACTATAGCTACAGTAATTACAAACTTCAGCCCCGTCTTGCAAGGGACGTTGTGGAAGCCGATGGAGACCCTGTAAGGATACAGCGAATCCAACAGGTGCTCTACAGTGACCTTATGAAGGCAGGTGAAGATGAAGAATCTGATATTTCCTATATGTATGGTGATACAGTTACCCTGAAGGGAATTGTAACCATGCCCACTGGATTAAGTTATGCAGGGAATGGTGTGAAATTCATTTACGCTGATCCAAACGGTGGTCCTTGGAGCGCAATTCTGTCTTACGACCCGGATAGTTCTGCTTTCCCAACACTTTTCGAAGGAGATTTGATCGAAGCGACGGGATACATTTATGAATATTCCACAGGCCCCGCAAATATGACCGAACTATTCATTACTGAACCGGTCAATATTATTGATTTTGAGCAGCCTTTACCTGCTGTAGATACTGTTAATACCGGTGATCTACTTTGGCCAACGGAAGCAGAACAGTGGGGTAATGTCATGGTTCGTATTGAAGATGGTCTTGTAACTAATAATGATTTTCAGTATGAAGTCTTTGCTGTAGACGATGGTTCAGGATCTGTCTTGGTGGATGATGATTCTGACAGTATTGCAGCCTATTTTGAAACCGTGGGACCACCTCCTGTGGGCTCGCTGGTACAATCTATGGAAGGATGGCTCTACCATCACTATGGTAGCAATGCTGATTCTACGGCCTACAAGCTATGTCCTCTTTATGTGGAAGACATTGAATTTGGTTCAGGTCCGCCATCTATAACGGATTTGTCCCGAGCGCCCTGTGCTCCAACAGCCAGTGATAATGAAGTAGCTGTTTCCTGTGTAATCTTAGATAATTCTACGATTTCCGAAGCATTGGTACATTATTCTGTGGATGGAGGTGAGTATGCTACTGTTGCAATGACTTCAGCTGATGATTCCACCTTTACAGGTGTTATCCCTGTGGGTAGTGATAATACGGTGTACTATTACATCACAGCAACGGATGATGGTGCAGACCAGTCCGAACCAAAAACCAGTGTATATCCAAATGATACTGATCATGACCAGCTTGGATTCCATGTAACAGATAATCTAACAATCGGCATGATTCAGGAAACACCTTGGCCATCAGGAAATACATTGTATGAAGGTTGTGATGTAACACTCACAGGATCTGTAACTGCTGACACAGCTCAATATAATAGTGGCTATAGTTCCTATGCATTTCAGGATGGAACGGGACAATGGAATGGTCTCGTATTTGATACTGAAGAAATGGCGATAGTAACTCGTGGAGATGAAGTCTCCGTGACAGGTTTAGTCACTGATAATGACCCTGATTGGGTATTTAAATTTGGTGGCAATACGCGCCTTATTAATGCAACGGTAACGGTAACATCAACAGGGAATGAAACACCTGCTTCTACATTGGTATCTGTGGAAGATCTATCACAGACAGCCGAAGAAGTTGAATCTTATGAAGGTGTTCTGGTGAAATTGGATAATGTAACTGTTTCTGCTGTTAACCAATACGATTGGTCTATAACAGACGCATCTGGTATGGAAACCTTGATTGATGATGATATGGCGACAATGGATGCAGATAATGCTATGAGTGAACTTGTTGAAGGTCAGGAGTTATCCCATATCATGGGAATCTTCAATTACAGTTTTGGGACTTACAAAGTTCAAATCCGTGATATGGCTGATTTAGGTATCACCGTTGGTATAAATGATGATGTAAAAGTGAATCCCTACGAGTATGCACTCCATGATAATTTTCCTAATCCATTCAATCCTGAAACTCAGATTAGGTTTTCTCTTGGGAACCGGGAAAATGTCAAACTGGTGATCTATGATATCATGGGTCGTCAAGTCCGGACTCTTGCTAACGGTGACTCTTTTAATTCTGGATTCCACGTTTTGAATTGGGATGGAAGAGATAACATAGGCGAGAAAGTTGCTACAGGCATGTACATTTACCGGATCAAGGCCGGTGATTTCATTGAAGACAAGAAGATGCTTTTGGTTAAATAACTTATAAATGGAGGGCGGGAAAATTTTTTCCCGCCCTCGTCTGTTCCACATGCGCTTTTATACTTTAATACTTTCATTTTTTGTAATTATCAATTTATCCTGCAATCGATGGGAATATAATGATCTATCTAAATTAGTTGAATCTGTTTCACCCGAAACACATCTAAGCCTGGTAGCCTTGGATACTATTTGGGTTGCACCACAAATAGATCAAAATGGTGATACAACATTATTTTATATCATCAATTATTTTGATTCATCTTTTGTGATTATTGATTCCATGTGGATTATTGATTCAACCAATCAGGACAACTCCTATTGGGTATATGATACAAGCAATTTTAACTGGTGGGGTACAGATCTTACAGGTGAAGATTATGGTCTTGAAACAATTTCACTTTTTGATACATCCGCATTTCATACAATCACAACCAGCAAACAAGAATTAAACTGGTGGGGTGATGACCCCGATGGCGATATTGTTGGGTATTACTATCGATGGAATACCGATTCTGATTGGATATACACTGAACAAGAAGGTGGAATTTTTTATGTCCCAATTAGGACAGAATTAGATATTTTTTCATTTGAGATAAAAGCCGTAGATAATGACGGGAATGAAGATAATACACCGGCAAAATTAGTTGTGCCTATTCAAAATTCATCCCCGCAAATATCATTTCGTTATTTATCTAATCCACAAATTTCCGATATTGGGAGTGATACAAGTTTTACATTTCCTACTCGAACGTTTATCTGGGATTTATATGATCAGGATGGGAATGAAACAATTACTGATATTTTTTATACATTGAATGATACCTGTGACACCTGTTGGGCTCGTTTGGCTGGGGATATTAACAGTATTACCCTTACTAATTTAGATCCGGGACTAAATTCAATATATTTAAAATGCAAGGATATTGCCGGGGCTGAAAGTGATAGGATTCAATTTCCCGATTCCACAAGGCCGGACATTGCACAAGTTTGGTGGGTAAAACCATTGGTTGGCGATATCCTCATCGTTGATGATTACCCATTAGATAATTCAAATAATACACTCAACTGGTATGCCAGCATGATGGACACCCTTGTTGGAGAAGATGGATATTCTATTTGGGAGATAGGTGATGAATTGCCCTATTCAGCAACGGATCTTTCAGCTAACTTGAATTATTTTAAACATGTAGTTTGGTTTGCCGCATACAATAATACTGCTTCTGCAAATGATACCTATAGCGCTGCAGAGGCTAGCCTTATCAATTTTATCATGGGTGGTGGAAATTTATTTATTAACCCTATCGATTTTGAAGATACAACATTTACATGGTTCCCATTGGATTCTCTGATCACCCTAAATCCTAATGGCCGCCTCCGTACGGGACGAGTCATCGAAAGTCCCATTGATACATCCTTGAATCTTTCCGTATCTCATTTGATCGCTGTTAAAGTAAAGGGATTTTGGTCCAATGAATCTGAATTTGAATCAGTGAGGGAAATATACCGCATGGCTGACCCACAAAGCAGTGATGGGTGGACAGGGAACCCAACCATTTGCAGTATAGGTCAGTACCGTATATCACCTACAAAATTATCTGGAAAGATTGTCATTATGACTTTACCGCTCCATGATGGGTATCGTCCAAAGTTGAATGGTAATGGATCTTCCATAAAACTATTTCAATACCTTTTTGAAGAGGAATTCATCGAATGAGAATTTTTCTTTTCATGCTTTTATCCATATCGCTTCATGCACAGGATTTTGGGAAAATTTCTGGTCAAGTTAAAGATGCCATTTCTGGAGATGGTTTACCCGGTGTTAATGTGATGATTAAGGGAACCTATTATGGCGCCGCAACAGATCTTGATGGGAATTTTCATATCCCAAAAATCAAACCAGGGAGTTATGATGTGGAAGTATCCATGATTGGGTACAAAATAATCTTGAATACAGGTGTGAATATCAATCCTGAAGAAACCACAGTTCTCTCGTTTCAACTTGAAGAAACTGTTTTGAGTTTTGGTAAGGATGTGATTGTCATGGGTAAAAAACCTCTATTTGATGTGGATGAAACATCTTCCATGGCAAGGGTGAGGAAGGAAGATATTGAAAATAAGGTTGTCTCGAGTGTTGAAGATATCTTATCTGAACAAATAGGTGTCACAACGCAGGATAATGAGATTCATATCCGCGGTGGACGGATAGATGAATCCATGTTTGTGGTAGATGGTTTTTCTATAAAAGATCCCTTATCCGGGTATTCAGGGAATTTATTTGTGAATGCGGATGCCATCGAAGAATTAGAAATTGTCACCGGTGGATATAATGCGGAATATGGCCAGGCTATGTCTGGTGTGATCAATATTAAATTGAAGGAGGGGCGTGATTATTACGAAGGTGCTTTAAAATATGCCAGCGATCGTTTCCTTTCTGGTAATTCCAATTCGGATCGAATTGAATTTAATTTTGGCGGACCGGATCTTTTCTTTCAAACCATTCCAGGTATTTTTGGGGCAGACTTCCCTGGCAGATTCTCATTTTTCTTAAATGGCTATGGAAAAATGTATGATGGGAATTTGCCTATTGCTTCAAAACTGTATCCCCATCGATATTGGTCATCTAATTTTATTAGTGATGAAAAATCGGACAAATTCATGGATAGATTAGCATCCCGGGAAAACAATGACTGGCATCTGCTCTACAAAATGACCTGGGAATTAACTCCTCAAAAGAAATTGTTCCTCTCTTATGATGCCTCCATGAATATTAACCAAGGGTACTATATGCCCCGAGCCTTTGCGTCTACCTATTTCCCTTATCAGTATATGAATATCTTGGATAATTATAATACTATCACCCGAGATACACGATTAATCAATATGAACTGGACCCATACACTTTCGACCAAATCTTTCTACGAATTCACTATGGGAAAATTTTCAACCATGGAACACAGTGCAGTCCAGGATTTGCCATGGACGGATTATCAGGAACGTCTGGATTTGGAACCCATCAACTACAATATTGATAATACAGATCAGGATGGGAATATCCAGATAACATATGGCGATGAATTTTATGATACTGGGTTTGCTCCGGAGTGGTATGATCTTTCCAGTGAGAATACCCGTATGGATCTTGATTGGACCTATCACACTGAAACGCGCCATAAACTGAAAACAGGTTTTGAACATACCATCACAGATATCCAGGTTTTGGATATAGATGAGCCCTGGAGCGGCTCATCCGGTTTCGGAGCTAACTATGATAGTTACAATGCGAAAACTTATTTTGGGGCTTTTTATTTCCAAGATCGAATCATTTTTGAAGGCATGACCCTAAATATTGGTTTTCGGACGGATTATTGGATACCCGGTCGATATGTGGAGGATGCCATCCAGGACACAAATAATATCATTATAACGGATGAAGCTCGAGTCATATTTGAAGAAGAAACTTTTGATTTCCCCTGGGCAGGTGATCCTTATAAAATGAAAGCAAGAATAAGTCCCCGGTTTGGAATCTCCCATCCTGTTACCGATAATGATGTCCTTTATTTTTATTATGGCCATTTTTCACAATTACCTACGTTTCAATATGTTTTTGCCAAGATCAATTCAAAATCCCAATCCACGTACCAGGTCTTTGGCAATCCTAACTTGAATCCAAAAACAACGGTGCAATATGAATTGGGTGTAAAACATAGATTCAGTGAAGACCAGGTTCTGGAACTGAAAGCCTATTGGAAGGATATGTTTGATTATGAAACATCCCAGACCATTCGTCCTTCAAATCCCAAATATGCTCACTTGTCCTTTAATATGTATTTTAATGCAGATTATGCCCGGGCGCGGGGAATAGAAGCGATTCTTAAAAGCAGGTTATGGAAAAACTGGTATCTTGACCTGAATTTCAATTACAGTATTGTAACAGGAAAAAGTTCATCACCTTTAGATAACCTTTTGGTCCAGGCAGGACAGTTATCAGAAAAACCATTAGGTGAAAATTTCATGAGTTGGGATCGACCCCTTCATTTTTTTGCAAATGTTTCCTACAATCATCCAAAGAATTGGGGTGCGTCCGCCCGGATCGAATTTGAGTCAGGCAGGCGCTATACCCGCTCAATACAGGATACTATTATTTATGTAAATGAACAGCCCTATTATGAAGGTCCCAGAGAAGATGATCGTCCTTATGCCTACATCAGTGAAACACCGAAACAAAATATTGAACTGAAAATATTTAAATCATTCAAGTTTAATTGGTTAAGGGTCAAATCTTATATTGAGATTGAGAATGTGTTGAATCAATTAACACCCCGCAGAGTGAATCCTTATACGGGTCGTGGATATGAACCGGGGGAAATTATTGGCTATCATTTAGCAAATAGCCCTAATCCAAATACGGATCCATCAAGATACAATAAACCCAGAACTATGGAAGTTGGTATACAGGTGAATTTCTGATGAAAATATTTTTACACATTTTTTTCAAAATTGGGATGCTTGTTTCATTAGGATTGGGACAAAACCTTTTTCCTATCCTGGGTGGACAGCGGTCTGGTACATCCGTATTTTCTTTTTTAAATATTGGTGTGAGTGCCCGCGCGGTGGGTATGGGCGAATCAGTCGTTGCCCTCAATCAGGATGCCTCCAGCGTTTACTATAATCCTGCTGCCATTGCCCAATTGGAAAAAACCGATATTTCCATTTCACAGATTCAATGGCCTGCAGATATCAATTATGATTATTTCAGTATAACACGCCATATGTTGGATCGACATTATTTTGGAGTAAGTGCAGGAATTCTTCATATGAAACCGATGATGGAAACAACTGAATATCATCCTGATGGCACAGGAAATTATTTCACATTTCAAAATAGATTTATTGGGTTGACTTATGGTGCAAAAATGACTGATCGATTCAGTTTTGGAATTACATTCAAACATGTGTCAGAAGATCTGGCTGATTATGGGATGAATGCAGTTCTAATGGATATGGGAACCTTTTATTGGACAGGATATAAATCGTTGAGATTCTGTGCATCTTTATCCCATTTTGGGAAACAAGTTTCTCCAACCGGTTCCTATGAGAAACGGATTCTAGACAAAAATTCAGGTCTGGAAATTATTGAACAAACGGATTTTGCAAAATTTTCTCCACCGACACAATTCAGGGTTGGTGGTGCCTTTGATCCCATTGCTCAGAAAAACCAGCATTTAACCATATCTCTTCAGTTAAATCATCCGGTGGATAATGCAGAATATATTGTAACTGGGGTGGAATATTCTTTCATGGAAATGTTGTTTCTCCGTTTGGGATACAAATCTAATAAAAAAGAAGAGAATTTGACCTTTGGGGCGGGATTTGTTATTCCGGTGGGCGGTGTGAATATCAGGGCAGATTACGGCTATGCCAACTTTGAACATTTATCAGATCCGAAACGATTCAGCATCGGATTTTCATTATGAAACGCCAATATTTTAATCTCCTTTTTCTATTCATGATGGTCATTTCCTGTGTGGATCGATTTAGTATTCCAAATGATATCAATCAAAAAGATTTCGGTAATTTTGGAGCAGGAGATACGTCTTTTTTACAATTAAATCCTGTGTGGAACTCTGCTCATGGTTTGAACCAGCCTGTAGAAATTTCCATTGCTCAGGATGGGCGAGTCTATGTGGCGGATGCGGGAGTTAATTCAATCTTAGTCTTTGATCAGAATGGTAATTCTCCAACAGGATTTGATGCATTGAAAGGATTGGTTGATTCAGAGGCAAATGATATTACACCTATTGATGTTGACATTGATAAAAAAATGAATGTGTTCTTTATTGATGGATCACAGCGTGTTTTTATATGGAACCAAAATTGGAATAATGTAGGGATTAACAGAGTTTCGGTCAGTGGGTCTTTTCTTCACACGGAGACAGGTGTTGTTATCAATGATACAGTTGGGTCTGTTACCTGGCTTTCTTATTTAAATAATCCGGAATATGTATTAACTGCTCCAGAATTTTCCAATGATCAAGGCTTAATCGACTCTTTATTGTCGCCTCACTTATTTTTTGATGGGCGAGATGAGAAGAATATATTAAAAGATATTCATTATGATTCGGACTCCAGCAAATTCACCGGGTTAACGTCACCACCGGACGATGAAAATATGATTTTTGTTACAGATAATTATGGCGGTATTAATAATCAGCATCGAATAATCCAAATTGATTTTCAAAAGTCAATACTTTTGGAATTATCAACCGGAGATTTTGTTTGGGGATTCACTGGCATTTTTGGGTCAACTGCCATTGGGTATGGAACAGGTGCTGAATTCGTAAATAAGCCTTTAAGCCTTGATGTGGATTATCAAGGAAATCTATATTTCACCCAGACAGGCGAATATTTTCCAGTTCATATGATTATACCCAACTCATCCGGCGATTATACAACTTATTCATCAGGCTTTAATCCCGTGGCTGATGATATTATGGATTCAACTTTCTTTGTAAGTGCTATGGATGTTGCTGTGGATAAGGATAGAAATATTTATGTAGTAGATTCAACGAAGGGAGATGTTTCGGTATTCTATGCTAATGGGAATTTTTTTAAAAAAGCAGGATATGCATCAAAAGAAGATACGGTATCAATCATGAATGAACCGGTTTCCGTCACAGCAGACAAACGAGGGGTAGTTTATGTTTGCGATAAAGAAGATGGAGCCATTTACAGGTTTAAATTATCGAATACACTGGATGAAGATCTAAAAACGGAAGATTAATGAAATTCATGACGAAGATAATAATTCACTTGGTAATGCTATCATTTTTGATTGGGCAATCCGATGACGTGTCTTATGTTCGCTATTTTAAAGATGATCATAATTTTCTTTCTAACCTTTCCATGATGTCCACCAGTCGCCGTGGTGTTTCCCATCTTACTGTCAGTTATAATGATAGAGACCTTCCTGTTAAAATCGAACGAATTTCAGCAAAGGGCACCACTGAAAAACAGGAAATACTCAAGTATAATGGTTCAGGGAAACTCATTGAGCGCGGTGAATATACCGGACAATGGAAATATCTGAACCTGACAGTCATTGGAGACTCTGAGCCATGGAGTAAGGAATTTCGCGCATGGCGATTTCCAAGAAATGAACCTTTAACGTTTACGGATCAGCGTACTTATTTTACCATTCAGGATGGTATCCAAATTTCTAAGATTGTGTTTGAAACTGTGGATGGACAGAAATATGGCCAAATTGAATTAGATTATGATTATCTTGGAAGTTTAAAGGAAGAGCGATGGAGAGATCTTCCATCTGCCCGAATAATTCGACGCTTTAAATATAAATTTGATCTTATGACTGAATTTATTCAATCTCATGCTGTAGTTCAAATTTGGGAATTTGGACATGATGGTAAACTGATCTCACACGTTGCCATTGACCAGGCTCCCAGCGACCAACTTTATAAGACACCGCCCCCTCGCTCACATAATACACTGGATGAGGTTGACATTATTGCCAGGGAGATAAGAGAAAGCCGTATAATTGTACCCCATGGAGGCATTATTCCCAGGACAACATGGGATGAACTTATCATGGTAACGGGCGATAGACTCTCGGTTGATTTTGTAGATATAACAGACAACGGCATCAAATTCAGGATGGAAAACGAGAGAGATATTTTGACAATTCCCATCCACCGTGTCCGTTCTTTGACCTCCCGTTTAGGTGACGTAATTTATCCTAAACCAATTCATCTAAAGTCGAAATGAGATATACTAATGCTATTTTAACTCTCCTACTTGTGGGTGGAATTTCAGGGCAGGAACTCCCACCACCCACTGATCTGATTACGGTTCCCACAGCTGGAACATTGGTGCGAGGAAGTTTTTCCATGGATATGCGTATTCAGGATGAAGGCGGTATGATTCTGGGTTTAAGTGCGGGCATCACAGATCGATTTCAATTTGGATTATCATTTGGATCACCTAACCTGATTGGCGATGATAGCTTAAGATGGTATCCACGTCCAGAAGCAAAAGTGAAATATCTTATTATTGATG
>CAZCHA010000006.1:0-30340 GCA_964498175.1 uncultured bacterium | reverse complement strand
TATCTAACCGCGCATCACGCAATGAATACGCAAAATCATAGGATTCGCCCCGTTTCAAGTTTGCTAAGTTCGCAGAAATGCCATGTTGAAAATGAGTCGCTTTCCCCATGGGAGGAACTTGATTGACTGCAACTCCGAAAGGGGCTTCGCCATCAAAAACATACCTATCCTTTGTATCTGATGCGGGCGTCATAGCTAGCACATAATATAAATCAATCTCATTTTCAGACTGCATATCTAATGTGGTGTCAACATCCACAATAGTCGAAATCAATGCTTCTTGCACTGTTTTTGTAAAAGTGGAAAGACCTTTATCTTTTTCTGGAATTGGTGATTGGATAGAATCAGTTCCTGTCTCTTTGGAAATATACTCTCCAAGGTTCACCTGTGTGAACCCGGCTTCATCTGCCCATGTAACGCTTTCCATTTCCTTATTCATATTCGGAACAGCAACCCTATTAATATCTGATGATTCTTCAGGCTCCTCTTTTTTTACACTTGCAAGAAAATCCCCAAGCGTTGGAGCTAAAGAGTCATATTTTACCTGAGTATCCACCTTTTCATTGATGACACCATATACTTCATTTTGACTATCTGGGAGACTGGTTAAATCTTGATCATTGTACATAGCAATGGGTTTAAGTGTTGCAGCTTCATCAATCAATGGCGGTGGCGGTGGCGATAGTTGCTCTTTTTCTATACGGGAAGAAGGAAGAGTATGAGATAGGATTGGTTGTGCAGTGTACACTTCGGCGACCCGCCTTTTACTAAGTATATTACGAATATTAGGTTGGCCTTTTTTATCTAAAATTGGGAAAGCACTTTTACCAGAAAGACTGGTATTAAATAGTTTTGTCTCTTCACTGTCAACTTCCAAAAGAAAAACATCATTAGATCCAAATGGGACTAATAAACCGTTTTTATTTGATCGCTTTGATTGAAAGTCTTGGATGTCTGCCCCCAGGAGATGTTGTACATGACCCAATTGAATTAATGAAGATTGAATCAATCTAAAATTTTGGTCTACATCAAAAATAGCTGTTTTGAGCTGATTGCGTTCTGGGGAAAGAACTGCAATATATTGTCTTCCATTACTGGTAAACCCACCTGTATAAACCAAACCATAACCATTACTAATAATTGGTGCTATGAGCATCTGAACGTTCATAAGAGAAATATCATTATCTGATATATCAATATCAAAGACCATGCTCTGGCGCAGGGTTGCACCAAAAGCTACAGATAATTGTGGAGTTCCACCTGGAACCAATGACAGGTTTGAAGGTCGGACTATATTGAATCCCAATGATTCTGAGCTTAAAACCAATGGGCCTTTTTCAAATCCATCGGCATTGCCGGGGAAGACATAAAGCCATGCCTGGTTTTTAATCGAAGGAAAAAGATCAACCACAGCTACTATCTCATAGTAACCATCACCATCGATATCCACAATTTCTGCATCATTGAATACTTGTCCCTGGGGTAGTGAATACGACCAAAGGGTATCTATAGCGGCTGATTTTGCAATCTCTACCCAAATCACCGATGAAGTACGGGTATTTAAGATGAGCGTTTCCTCATGCCCATCCTTATCTAGATCATATGACCCATGGACGTGGAAATCTCCCTTGCCTGTGAGACCAGACAGGAGCAGGATTCCAATCAATATTCCTTGCAAGAACCGCATTTTATCTCTTGTGAACGTACTTAACCTCATGGTTAAAACCAAAATTGGATGTAGTTATTCGGGAGGCAAATCACGTTTTGATCTCCCTTACCTCGTTTACTCTTCAAAAAATATAGGATAATGTGGCTATTTTTACAAGAAAAAGCCCCTAATCACTAATTAATTCTAATTCTTAAATTTTCGGCTATATTTTCTTTCTAAATTCAAGTATGAATCTTAATTTGATATAGTGCCCCATGCGGAGAACCCTATCAACATGAAAAACATTGTTTTATTTATTACACTGAGTTTATCTCTTTTGATGGCACAATTCGGTTACCCCTTAGAAGATTTTCTGGGAGGCGGAATTGGCTACAGCCCAATGTATATTAAACTTGATTCAATTCCCGGGTCATCAGACCTAATGGGACTAGGGCTCAATCCTAAAAATTTCAAAGATCCTTTTGTGATTCATGGCGGGGAAGGTTTCGCCCATGTTACAGGCCGTTGGCGCATTGGAGGCTATGCTGGGGCTGGAGGTACAACAATTAGTACAGTACCTGATATTATAATTTTTCAGGATGATAATGGAAATGACTCACTAGACGCAGGTGAGAATTCTAAAGATTATACTAATTTTTTTAATCCGACAATTGAAGCAAAATTTTCAATTTCTATGGGCGCTGCATCTATCGAATACGTTATGCCTCTTTTACAGGATCTTGAATTATCAGCTGGGGCTCTGATGGGCCTAGCGCGGGCAGGCATTGCCGTGGACCAACAGAGCGGCAATCCAAGATGGGGAGCCGTATTTAATAATGCATATGGCACTATGGATAGTACAGGAACATTGTATTATGGTGTGGACGCAGATAGTTATGATGATCCAGTTATTTTACCGGGAACTGTTCCCGGCTTATTAAGGGATGTAAGTGCTACATTTTTTAATTTTCAACCATATGTTGCAGTAAAATGGCAGTTTTTAGAACGATTAGGATTACGGATTAGCGTAGGGTTTAATAAAGGATCTATTCCGGCGGGTAATTGGCTATTAAATGGAAGAACAAAAATTAGTGATTCACCTGCATCTGCAATCCAGGGTGCATCGTTTCGAACGATGCTTTATATTGGTTTATAAATAATAAAAAATCATGTTTAAAAATTTCCGTCAGATTGGGCCAATAGCTCTATCTGCAATAATGGGCTTTTTGCTAGCTGCATTCCTACTTATTCCAAAAGCTTATTCCAGCAATCAAAATGTGTACAAGGTCTTAAGAGAAAAGATTAATGTACTGCAACAGATCATCTCGTATGTGAATCATTTTTATTTTGATTCCGTTGATATGGATAAGGTTTTAGATGGTGCTTTTCATGGACTTATGGAAGAGTTAGATCCTCACTCTACCTACATTCCTACCAAAGAACAGGAAAATATAAATGAACTCTTTAAGGGGAAATTCCAAGGTATTGGAATTGAATTTGATATTTTAGATGGTTTTATTACCGTTATATCACCTGTCCCGGACAGTCCATCAGATTTCGTTGGACTTATGCCGGGAGATAAAATAATTGCTATTAACGGTGAAGATGCATATAAGATTACCAAGGATGAAGTTTTCAAAAAACTGCGAGGCAGAAAAGGCACCAAGGTTGACGTCACCATCAGTCGAATTGGGGCCCAAAAACCATTCGATGTGACAATTATTCGGGATAATATCCCTATTTACAGTGTGGGCGCCGCAACTATGATCGATGAAAATACCGGATATATTTTCCTACGACGGTTCTCCGCCACAACAACTAAAGAAGTCAAATCTGCCCTAGAAAAACTTCAATCACAAGGTATGACGCGTCTGTTATTTGACCTTCGTGGAAATAGCGGTGGCTTTTTAGAACAGGCTGCAGCTGTATCAGATCAATTTATTACATCAACAGATACCTTGGTTTATACCATAGGAAAAATCAAAGAATCCAATCAAGTTTTTTCATCAAATCCAAAAATAGGTTGGGATAATTTTTCACTCATAGTTATGATAAATAGAGGTTCTGCAAGTGCGAGTGAAATTGTTTCAGGTGCAATTCAAGATTTGGATCGTGGACTTGTTGTAGGTGAAACCAGTTTTGGGAAAGGCCTCGTTCAGCGCCAGTTACCGCTGGATTCCGGCGCAGCAGTTCGAGTTACTATTGCCCGGTATTATACACCTTCTGGACGGTTGATTCAGCGTCCTTATGACAATGGTAATGATTTAGCTTATTACAGAGAATTGTATGAAACTGATCGAGAATCCAAGATTGATAGCTTGAAAGAACTACGTCCAAAATACAATACGAAAGCAGGTCGTATTGTTTATGGCGGTGGCGGTATTACACCTGATGTTTATATTCCATATAAAAACACCATTAATGGAGAAACTGGAAAAGTTTTAAGAAATCCTAAACGACCCATATTTAATTTTGCATCTGAATTTGCTTCTACACGCCCAAATGAATTTCAATCATTTATAAAATTCAGGGACACATGGGAAGTGTCAGAGAAACTATTTGATGATTTTCTGGTACATCTTGAAAAAGATTCTATAAATGTGAACCAAGATTCTTTAAGATTAAACTCTAATTTTATCGACAATAGAATTAAAAGTGAAATTGCGGGAACAATTTGGGGGAAAGATGAAGCAGCAAACATCAGACTACAGATGGATAACCAGTTAATTGAAACATTAAAACACTTTAATGAAGCTGATGCATTTTTAGAATCCATAAACTAAATTCAGCGGTTTTTAAGTAACTTTTTTTCATTATCTTGATTAGATCAAAACCGGAGTAACACTATGGTCCATTACTTTTTAGAAGGCGGTAACTTTATGTGGCCGATCCTACTGACCCTTTTATTTGGGCTGGGGTTTGCCATCGAGCGATTTTATTCGCTCATGATGTCAGCTGTCGATTCACAATCTTTTTTTGATGAAATCACCAATGCAATTGATGAAAATGGCGCCAAAGCTGCAGTCCAAGTTTGCGAAGAAACTGAAGGGCCTGTTTCTGCGATTTTTCACGCAGGGCTTTCCAGAATGCATCGGGGATTAGATGATGTTGAGAAAGCGATTCAAAATGCCGGGTCAATTGAGATGGCATTTCTTGAAAAGAATATGATCTGGCTGAATGCCGTAATCACTATCGCGCCCATGCTCGGGTTTACTGGAACGGTCGTGGGGATGATTAGCGCATTTGACGCAATTAAAGCTGCTAACGATATTTCGCCTGCTGTTGTAGCAGGGGGGATTTCCCAGGCGCTATTAACCACCGCATTTGGACTAATCGTGGCCATGATCATTCAAACGTGTCAAAATCTTTTTGTATCTCGAATCGATAAACTTGTTTTAGATATGGAAGAGCAGTCTGTAAAGATCATGGATCACTTGTACGAACAAGAAGTAAAAAACAAGTAACACTCCTAAAGCCACATGGCGAAAAAACGCAGATTCAAAGGCGGGGAAATTCCCACCTCTTCTATGGCAGATATTGCTTTCCTGCTCCTGATTTTTTTCCTGGTAACTACCACTATTGATACGGATAAAGGATTGGGGATTGTTCTCCCACCTCCCGGGGACATAGAGATTGAAATACGAAAAGAAAATATCCTGAACTGCCTAATCAATTCTCAGGGAAAAGTACTTTTGGATGAAGAACCTATTAGCGTGGCACAGATCCATCGCGTTGTAGGACAAAAACTTCGCAAAAATGATAAACTTATCGTTTCAGTAAAGGCCCATCCAAAAACCGCTTATAACGATTATGTTCGTGTCATTGACCAATTAAAAATGGCCGATGCTAAACGAATCTCAATTGCAAACAGCAATTAATGAAATTTTCCCGTAAAACACAAATTTCAAGCGAAATTCCTACGGCATCTATGCCTGATATTATTTTTATGCTTCTTATCTTTTTTATGGTTACAACTGTATTAAAAGAGCATTCCGGTCTCCCTGTGAATTTGCCTAAAGCTAAACGAATCGAAAAATTGAAATCTAAACGGCACACAGTACAATTATGGGTTTCTAAAGAGGGCCTTATTTCAATTGATGATCGTTTGCTTGGCGTGGATGATGTGTCCCTGGTCATGTATGACAAACGGGTGGCAGATCCACAGATAGTTGTTTCTTTGAAAGGAGACGAAGAAGCTGAAATGGGACTGATTTCTGATATTCATGACAATCTTCGAAAAGTGGAAGCGTTGAAGCTGAATTATTCCACGAAAACGCTTGTTGATTAATGGAATATATAAATCCGCTAAAAATAAAATATCCAATTGTAATTCGGATTACCGGTTTGGTTGGGGTTGGACTTGTAATAATGAATTTTCTCATATTTCCCCGCTTTCAGAACACCATGGAATTCGAAGATATAGATCAGATTATTATTGAGAATATTGATATTCCCCAAACCCAGCAAATTGACAATACGCCTCCTCCTGCACGCCCTTCTATACCTGTCCCTTCAGATGATGAAGACATTGCTGATGATCTCACTTTAGATGAATTGGATTTTGATGACTTTTCCAACATGGATGCTCCACCACCACCGCCTTCAGGTCCTAAGGTTGCCTTTATACCATATGATTTAGCTCCGAGAGCTAAATCAGCCATTAAGCCTATTTACCCAGAAATTGCTCAAGAGGCGGGTATTGAAGGTGTAGTTGTGGTTCAAGCCTTCATTGATGAAAGGGGTCGCGTGAAAGAAACTCTGATCTTAAAAGGCGTTCCAAATACAGGTTTGGATGAGGCAGCTATGGAGGCCATTCGCAGGACAAAATTTCATCCGGCAGAACAGCGTGAGAGACCCGTGGCAGTCTGGATCTCCATCCCGGTTAATTTTAGACTAAAATAAGAAACACTTTCATTTTATTGATAAAAAAGCCTCGGGCATACCGAGGCTTTTTTATTTATTGATTTGAAAATACGTTTATTCTTTATCACCAAATATCTTTTTCCATAACCAGATAATTGGATCATAAAACCGATCAACAACACGTTCCTTTAATGGAATAATGCCATTATCAGTAATTTGGATATGTTCTGGACAGACATCTGTACAACAGCGAGTGATATTGCACATGCCTGAACCAAAATCATCCTTGATCGCCGGGATCCTATCTTCTGTATCTAAAGGATGCATGTCCAGACCAGCAAGCCGAATCATGAATCTTGGCCCAATAAATCCGTCTTTTTGGTTATGATCTCGCAGTACATGACACACATTCTGGCATAAATAACATTCGATACACTTGCGAAATTCCTGAATCCTGTCAATATCCTCTTGAAACATTTTGTAGTTGCCATTTTCATCTTTCTGTGATGGATCAGGTTTAAACGGGGGAATCCGTTTATTTTGTTCAAAATTCCAAGATACATCTGAAACCAGATCCCTTATCACCGGAAAGGTTTTTATAGGACGCACAGAAATAGTTTCATCGGGTTTGTATTCATTCATTCTGGTCATACAAGCAAGTTTTGGTTTGCCATTTATCTCTACGCTACAAGAGCCGCATTTTCCCGCCTTGCAGTTCCAGCGAACGGCTAGGTCATTGGTTTGTTCTGCCTGTATTCTAAGAATACCATCTAAAACAACCATTCCTGCATCTATTTCAATTTGGTAGTCTTCCTGCTGACCCCCATTAACATCACCACGAAATAGTTTAAATGTTCTTAATGACATGGATTAATTCCCTTCACCACCAACTTCTTTTTCCAGTTCATCAATAGAGAGGTTTGCAATTCGTTCTAATTCTGGGTTTGGTTTTTCCCTATCTATCTTTTTCGCAACCATTTTACCATCATCTCCCTTGTAAATGACAACATTAGATTGAAGCCACTCATCTTGCTCTCCTGGAAAGTCAATTCGCGTATGTGCTCCGCGGCTTTCCTCACGCATGAGTGCTGCCCTTGCTACAGATTCAGCTGTAATCATTAAGTTTCGAAGTGCCAGTGCTTCGTGCCAACCGGGATTGTATTGGGATGCGCCGTTTGCTTTCACCTTTTTATAAGATTCCTTTAGCTTTTCCAGATTGGTTATTCCTTCGGATAGCAATTCTGCATTTCGGACAATGCCCACATTGCTTTGCATGTTTTCTTCCAGTTCTTCATGCATTAAATAGGGATTCTTTCCCGATTCTCTGTTAAGAATATTTGTCGCATTTCGTATGATGGATATCGCCTGTTCCTCTATCACTTTTGGAATGGCCGATTTTCCCTGAAGATATTGTGCTACTCCCACGCCAGCAAGCCTTCCAAACACGAGTAGATCCGATAAGGAATTTCCGCCAAGACGGTTAGCGCCATGCATGCCCCCGGAACACTCACCGCAGGCGAATAAACCGGGCACCCGGGACATTTGTGTATCAGCGTTTACCCGAATCCCACCCATCATATAATGTAATGTAGGACCTACTTCCATAGGATCAGTCGTAATGTCTAACTCAGCAAGTACTTTGAATTGATGATACATGGAGGGTAATTTTTTCTTAATATCCTCAGCATTTCTCTGGGTAGCAATATCCAGGAATGCACCACCGTGTGGACTTCCCCGTCCGGCTTTTACCTCTTTACGGATGGCACGGGCCACAACATCTCGAGTCAAAAGTTCCGGTGGACGTCGGGCATTCTTATCCCCAGATAACCAGCGTGCAGCCTCTTCTTCCGAGTCTGCAGTTTCGGATGCAAATCGTTCTGGTATATTGTCAAACATGAAGCGTTTTCCCTCGCTGTTCACCAAGATGCCGCCCTCACCGCGGACACCTTCCGTAACCAAGGTGCCATGTACGGACGGGGGCCAAACCATTCCGGTGGGATGAAATTGTGTGAATTCCATATCCATGAGTTCTGCACCGGCTTCGTAGGCCATGGCATGCCCATCACCTGAATATTCCCAGGAATTGGAAGTAACTTTCCATCCCTTGCCACCACCACCGGTGGCCAGAATTACTGCACCAGCTTTAAAAATAACAAACTTTCCTGTTTCACGCCACATGGCTACCATCCCGGAAATCGTGCCACCATCCTGCAATAGATCCAAACCGGTACATTCCATATATACTTCTATCCCCTGATGAATGCCATGGTCTTGGAGAGTACGAATAATCTCCAATCCGGTACGATCACCAACATGAGCCAACCGAGGATAACGATGGCCGCCAAAATTTCTCTGGTTAATCAGCCCTTTCTTTGTGCGATCAAAAACAGCGCCCCACTCTTCCAACTCCCGAACACGAGCCGGAGCCTGCTTGGCATGGAGTTCCGCCATACGCCAAACATTTAAAAATTTCCCCCCGCGCATTGTATCCCGGAAATGCACCTTCCAGTGATCCCGGTTATCCACATTACCCAAGGCTGCTGCAATGCCACCCTCAGCCATAACTGTGTGTGCCTTTCCCAGAAGAGATTTACATATGAGACCTGTACTTAAACCCTGACTTGAACATTCAATAGCAGCACTCAATCCAGCACCGCCAGCACCAATGACAATTACATCGTGTTCAATCGTTTGAATGTCAGATATACCCAGCATTAAAAGCTCCAAGTATTGTAATCAATCCATTGGCCAGAAGAAACCATGCGCACATAATAATCCGCGAAGGCAACCCATATCATACTAACCCAAGCCCAAAACATGTGCCTACTATTCAGCCAGGAAATACCTCTCCATAGTTTATATCTTACCTTTTGTTGACCATTGGGACAGGAAAAACAATCCATTTTACCTCCTGCAAGATGGCGAAAAGCATGACAGCCAAAAACATATCCTGCCAGGAGAATAGGGTTTACCAGCAGGATTACAGAGCCAACCCCTATACCAAATTCGCCTCCCCGAAAAAGAGACAAAATCCCATCGTAGGTTAAAACCACCACAAAGCCAAGGGCAATATATAGCGTGTACCTGTGCAAGTTTTGAAAAACCAGCACCGCAGTTTCACCTTTATATTTTTTTTGCGGTATACCCCCAACTGCGCAGGCAGGCGGTGTTAAAAAATAAGCGCGGTAATAAAATTTGCGGTAGTAATAACAAGTCATCCTGAATGAAAGAGGGCCGGCTAAAATCAGAATAGCCGGTGTTGCCGGAATCAGGTTGGGCCACCAGCTTGGCCAAGTACCGAACCAGGCATGCCCCAGGGGAGCAACGCCATCTACACCTTCCTTAATGAATAAAAGTGGAGAATAAAAAGGAGAAAGATATCCGCCAAAACCTTCACTTCCGGCGCTCCACCAGTAATGGTTCCCCTGAAACATAGCCCAGGTTGTATAAATTACAAACCCAAAGAATCCCAACCCGGTCCACAGTGGTTCTATCCACCATTTATCAGTTCTCATGGTTGTCGCTAATTGGTTATTCATTATTTCGTTTAGTATAAATTTTTATTATTAAAGTATTCTGAAAATTAATCTAAATCCAATGGAGAAAATTAAGCTTATAAATACCATGAGACACGAAGAATCAAGGGTAATATTTTCCTTTTAATCGTCAAGTTTTGTTGAAAAATAAGCGCTGGTTAGCCACATTAATGATTGCATATATAAAACTATCTTAAACGGTGACAGCGGAATAAAATTGAAAACCATATAAGCGACACCAATCAAAATAAATAATAACACACCCAAGATAGCATTCCGCGCTAATGCCGTTCCCATTCTTGTTATCTGGACATAGGTCATGATAAGAAGACCAATAGACAATACGCACCACCCGAAAAAGCGATAGATTACCAATAAATATTCTGGGAGATGGATATTAATGTTTGCTGCAAATAGGTTCTGAAATGATGTTTGGAGCAATGCTTCGTTAGGCGGTTGATCCAGCATCCAGGGTTCCGGATGAATGAGCCAACTCAATCCCAGTCCAACCGCGCCAAGGCCAATGAGAAAAAGTGGGATCCATGTGAAAGTATGGATTTTTTTTTGGTCCATTGTTATTGCCATTTCAATCTATTAATTGGATAAATATTTGATTTAGATTAACCATTTTGTGAAGATTATGTGGTATCAAATAATACATTTTCAAAGGAAAATATAATTAATTCAGAATTAAAATTAACTGATTAAATCAAGGCTGGGAATCAAATCAAGATAATAAATAAAATAATAATTGTGTATTTTAATCATAATTGAATTGCGCCTGCAACCCAAAGGGGCCTTTTTCCATAACAATTTCAAAAAATGAGTCAAAGAATTTTTCTTCTTCAAGACCCCGTTCTTTCAGCCCTGCTAAAGCTAAATCACCTACCCATTGATTCCATTCTCTATATGTTTTCCCATCTGGACCAGTTTGAGAATCATCCAAAACAAGAGATGCTTTATTGAATTTATGCCGACCTTCTACTGTCCAACTTTTCACAACAGATAGTAACTCATCACGGATAGATTCCACTGTAAGAATGGCTGTCCAAAAAGCCACTGGGGCCATTTCATAGCCCATGGGCGGACGATCGGAACCACGGATTTCCACTAAATTTTTCAGACGAACATTGGTAAAAATCTGGTGCAAAGCAGACTGAATATCTTCTGTGCGAAGTTTTCCCAAATTATCTAATTCAATGAGTCTTTCGCCTAGAGTCTGATTTGTACTAACTATAATTCCGCTACCATCCAATTCAAAAATGCCGGGAACACCCATTATGAAATCTATATATTGATCTATTATTCTTTCTGGGAATTCTATACCATGATTAATCAAGTTCCGGCATCGGGAATTATCAGTATTCTCCCAAATTACATTACGCGTGTTTTCTAATCCGGTTGGTTCTCCTTTACGGAAAGGGCTGTTTGCAAAAAGATAAGCAGACACTGGCTGCAGGCAGTCTGCAACAAATGTCATATCTTCTAGGCCTCTTTCACTAGTAATATCAAAATTGATCTGGATGCTGGAAGTATTGCGCATCATCCATTTACCCATGGTACCGTTTAGTTCCATATTAGCATTCATAAGATGATATTTTTGTAGATTAATCAGATCAATATCATCAGGAATAAATTTGGGTTCAACACTATAATTGATAATCTTTAGATTATTAGCCTTTACCACTTTTTTTAAAGCCTGCTTGTGTTTACCAATGGCAGTGAATAAAGTATTTAAATCCCGGTATGGCGGGCTTGACCATTCAAGTTGCCCCCCAGGTTCGAGAGAATAAACACCATTTCTTCCTACATTCTCATTCATGATAGCCAAAAGGTCTGTGGCAGAGAATTCATCACCGGGATTCACAGGAAGTCGATAATCCTCTTTAGTGTAAAGGATACATTCTTCTTCTATACCAATAGTTTGATCTTTAGTGTGAACTAAATTCGACAATATAAAAGATCTGATTTTATCGTGAATCTCCATAGTAAAAATTTATTAGAATTATTGATAAAGATGGGGTAAAAATTAGATCATACCCCAAGTAATGAACCCAAAAAGAGCCATAATAACAGGGAACCCAATCATCATGCCACCTTCAGTTTCAGCCATATTTTGAGGCAAATCTCTCAATGAAAATGGATGTCTCGGGGGGTCTCCAATATCGTTGAACCTGAGATTAACGACAGAAATATTTTTAGGCCCAACATAAACTGTCCGGGATCCAAATAATTGATTATTTCGTAGAATAGGATCGTCATCTACATATTCCATACCAGACCTGTTAAGAACCTTTGCGTATAATGGAGTAAGCCCGCTGACTTGATGCCAACCAGGAGAAATTTTAACCGGCCCTGCGAGGGGTGTTTCTCCCACCAATTTTCCATCAATATAAATTGGAATTCCTTCTCTGTTTGCTGTAACGCGAATGCCTGAATGTGCAATAGGCATTTCTCTTGATTGTAATTGATACCACTTTTGCTGCATCAATATTTCATCAGGTATTTGTCTGCCTGTATTTTTTGGGATATTTACCTGACTAGGATAAAGTTTTTCAGTGTTATTGTATTCACTCTCCATAGGTTCATCGATGGGCATAACATCTGCAACTAGCGACTCATCGTACGGGTCTAGAATTGTGACTGTAAACACATCCATATCCTGGTCTTTATTCTCATTAGAACCATTAGAAATAGTTTCAGTTTCTGGGAGCAGTTCAATATCAACCGAATTCTTGGTGCTTTTTTCTAAATTGTGGCGAATGAAGTGTTCATTATTGTAATTCGGATAATCACTTATGGCCCACCCATCTTTCTGATTGAAGTCTGGTTCTTGTGTCCTTGATAACTCAGAATCCAATATTTCTTGCACATCCGCCAGAATTTCCGGTTCATGGGTGACAATTTTTTCTAGTTGCACTTTCGGCTTTTCAATTTCAGATTGTGAATAATCACTCATAGTCCACTCATCATTTTCATGCATTTTCTCCACTCTTGATAAATCATTTTGTGCACCTGCTAATTCTGTAAATAGTTGTTGATCTTGTTGTTTGCGATCTTTTATTTTTGGAAAAATTTTTCTAAACCAGCCTTTTTTTTCTTTAGGTTCAGGCGAAGTATTCCCTAATTTTCTCTGGGATGATTCTTGTTCCGTAAAATCAGGAATAACACTGAGTTGTTGATTATCTTCGTGTGATAGTTGTGTTTTATCAATATTCCTTTTTGATTTAGTATCATTTTGTATAGCTTGCTCATTCACCATTAGATCCGTTGCCTCCATTTTTTTATCGAAGGCATCATCATTGGTTATATCTATATAGATTTCCTCTATAGGGCTAACAGTATTAGTTAATAATTCATCTAAATCTTTAGTTTTTTCATTCTCAGTCTGCGCTAGCCCAGGATTAAACATGGATTCTTTTTCTCCCGGGTGATTTGTTGTATACAATTTCCCGCGAAATTCAAAAATTGAATTGGGTCCTAATTCAGCTCGAGCCTGATCAAAAGCATTTTTAAAATTTGTATTGTATTGAGGGAAACCTGAAGATTGCGCCAGATTAAAAACCGACTCCCCAGTATTGTTTATGTAGCTCTTTAAACTGGTTACATCAGAAGTTTTCATTTCCGTATGTATAAACACAACAGTACCGGGAGATGATTTTGAGTTTAATATATCATATCCCAAAATAGGTTTATTGATTAATATTGCGACTTGGATAGACTCATTAAAATCATCTATTACAATCTTTTTTACCGGTTTTTTATATGAATGTTGTGGAAATTTATTGAGAGGGGCCCGTACGCCTAATAGAGTTAGGTAAACCCATCCTCTATCAGATTTCCAAGCAATAATATCATCATCTTTGATGATCCCAGTATAATCAAGACTTACCATTACACCATTTTGCTTAATGCTGTAATGAATATCTTTTAAAGACACAGTACTACCAAAGCAGATAGACGTCGCCATCAACCATTTGATAAATGAATTATTCAAGTAGAACTCCGCATGAGTAAGTCTAATAGACTTGCACTGATTTTAAGCAAAAGTAATACTTTAAGGCAATAAAGAAATCGAGTTATCTAATAAGTGCTTATATGATAAAATAAGATTAGTTACCTCTGAGTTTTCATTTAACAATAATTGAATAAAACATTTTTTAGATTAAAAATATAAACTCTAAAAAACAACGAAATTGACCATTTGAATTATCCTGTTTCACTATCTAAAATTTAATGATGAGGACTTCACTAAATTATTCAGTTTGGCTCTTCTGCCTTATCTTCGTCTCTTGTTTGTTTGGGGAAACCACTACAATAAGATTTTTCCATGTTTTTAATAGCTTTGGCGTTGAAACACAAGAACTCAAAAATTCCATAGTTATAAAATATGACAAAAAGGGGTTTATGATGGATAGCACCGTTTATACTCACACCTTGCCACTAAGTGAAAAATATGTTTATATCCTTGGATCCGATGAAGGACTCAAACTCCAACGTAGTTTTGATAGGGAAATGATCTTATCTTACCGTTTTGAAAATAATAGTGTCGGAAAGCGGATGAGCACAACACTTTTTGGTGCTGGGGATACACTTTATTGGAAAGAGTTTCTGAAATATGATGACCAGGGGTTATTAATCAAACGGATTAGGTATAATCCAATTGAAGCGATTAATCCAGAGATGATGGTTTTAAAAACTGATGCGGGAGAAATGGTCTGGGGCGAGAGTTACGACTATGATTCCACAGGAATTATCCTTTATCACAAAGAATTGTATGATAACTATATTCTTGAAATTACAACCTATGAATTGGACTCATTGACTATACCCCATATAAAAGCTGAATATTTTGACCCTTCTGTTATGTTTCGATCTATTTATTTTCATAATGAAAACAACCACCTGACCCATGAAACATCAGTAGGGCGACTAGGCCAATCAATTGGCTCAAAGGCTTATGAATATGATATCTTGGGGCGACGTACAAAGACTACAATATATAATTCTAATGGAGTTGTTGAGGAAACAATAACTGATATTTTTGACGATGATAATTTTAAATATTACGAGTATCTTGCTGACTCTACACTAAAACTCATTTCAAAAAAAGAGATGCTTTTGGATCATGGAGGGCGGCCATACATAGAGGTAATATTAGATGGTGAAGAAAGAGTGTTGGAAAAAAATGTATATTCATATGATGGAAAGGGTCGGATAGCTCAAATAAAACAATATGATATGATTCGTCGCTGGCATGAGGATCAAAAAATTCCAATTAAGGTTATGACCTATGAATATGAGTAAATTACATATTATTATTTCAATGACAAAAATACCGGAGGCTTTTATGAGAGTCATTGATCCAAAAAGTATGATCATTGGTGTTTTAGGAACACTCTTGATTTTTGCGACTTTAGGATTTCGTGCAAAAACGGATGAATTGGGACATTTGGTCGTTCGCAGTTTAACCATTGAAGATGATCGTGGTGTGATCATGGGATATCTAGGCAACGGATACATGCAAACGTATAACCAGTATGGAGAACCAACTTTATTTATTGGTACAGGTAAAGATGGCGGTGGTTATATGCGCTCTTATAATGGCAATGGCGATGAATCGGCCTATGTTGGCACTGGTAGGATGGGTGGAGGGTACATCCGGACCTATAATAATTCCGGAAAGGAAACATCTTATCTCGGTACAGGGTCTGACCATGCCGGACAACTCCGTATTTATAATAATGAAGGTGAAACATCATCATATCTTGGGGATGGATATTATCAGGCTTATAATCAATTTGGTGAAAGAACCTTATTTTTGGGGACAGGATCCAGTGGAGGTGGGTATTTACGGACATATAACTTTGATGGCCAGGAAACGGTTTACATCGGTACAGGAGCAGATAGTTCTGGTCAATTGCGTGTGTACGATGCTGTTGGGGAAACTGGGAGTTTTCTTGGGAGCGGGTACTTCCGTACTTATAACCAATTTGGGAAAATGACTACATATCTTGGCAATGGCCGTGATGGTGGCGGTTACTTGCGGACCAATAATAAATTCGAGACCGAAACTTCATTTTTAGGAACAAATAACTCCAATGAAGGGCTCATTAATCTCAATGATAAGTTTGGCCAAAGCTTCTGGATTCGTCTAAATAAGGGTGATTGATCTTTTTTCACAATTTTTTGACTTTAATGCTAGGTTGTCTTAACTTTTACGATAAAAGGTATCCGAGAGGGGGATGAATCAACTCTTCATCCAAAAAACACCTCCCTTTATTCAAATTCTGACAATGAGGAATTGACCATGCGGAAAATACTGGTTATTTTTATCATTCTGTCGTGGGTGGCTCTTGCCCAAAACGATGGATTAGTGAAAGCAAATTACCCTAGTGGGGCACTTCAAACTGAAGGCAATTATACCAATGGTGTTCGGGATGGACTCTGGACATTCTGGTATGAGGGTGAAGTATATCAAGATTATGGCGAAGATGGTGAACCCGATACTCAGGACGAAGGTGAAAACAATGGTGTTTGGGATTCTACCGAGACTGTTATTCTAGATATCGATGGTGATACATTTTATGACCCACCACAGAAAAAAATGGAAGGAACTTATTCAGCTGGGAATCGTGAAGGGCTCTGGACCACTTGGTACATAAATGGCAATCGCAAAGAAGAATCCAATTATGCAGGTGGCAAACTTAACGGCAGTATATTTCGATGGAACGATAGCGGGAATAAAATCGAAGGCGGCACTTATGAAGCCGGCAAACAAGCAGGGGTCTGGATTTGGTATTATAACACAGGGATTAAAAAAGAACAAACACGATTTCTTGATGGTCAGCAGGAGGGGCTCTGGCTGCAATGGTTTACAGATGGCGCTAAAAAATCCGAACGGAAATTTACCAATGGGGAACGAGACAGCGTCTGGACTTCCTGGTATGAAAATGGCAATAAAAAATTTCAGGCTACTTACGGAAATGGGAAGCTGAATGGCCATTGGACTTCCTGGTATGAAAATGGAATTATTAAAGAAAAATCTGGACAATATGCCAATAATAAATTAGATAATAAATGGACCTATTGGGCAGATGATGGACGAAAAACACAAGAAGTCAGTTATGATAAAGGCATCAAGCACGGTCCTTTTCTGCACTGGAATGTTGATAATTACAAAGTGACTGAGGGTGAGTATAACCAAGGCGAAAAACATAATAAATGGGTCCTTTGGTACGAAGATGGTACTTTGAAACAGCATGAAAGTTATTTTAATGGTGAAAAAGACGGTCAATGGATTTGGTGGCGACCTGATGGGGTGAAAGACCGGGAAGGCAATTATAAGAATGATGTAAAACATGGCATCTGGACACAATGGAATAATGAGGATCATAAAAAATTAGAAGAAACTTTTGTTAATGGTGTTATTGATGGAAAAATTACAATTTGGTATGATAATGGAAACAAAGACCGAGAAGGTGTCATTAGAAATAATGAACAAGAGGGGATATGGCATTACTTTCATCCGAATGGTGAAACAGATTTTATTTTTGATTATGGCACTGGGTTAGATCAAGTTCGCATTTCCGAACTTGAAGAACGCGATGGAATATTCTATAAAATAGGAAAACATAAATCGTATACTGGAATGGTAATCGAAACAGGTGGAGTCAAAGACTATCTACTACTGGGGCGGATTTCATCAGGAAAACGGGATGGTCAATGGGTACAATGGTATGGGAATGGTCAAAAAGAAGTTGAAGGTGTTTATTACCGTGGGAAAAAACATGGTGACTGGGCACTTTGGTACGAAGACGGTACCTTAAAAGAACAAGGCAAATTTGACATGGGTAAAGTGGATGGAAGTTATAAATACTGGTATGCAAATGGGCACTTGCACATGGAACAAACTTATCATAAAGGAATTTCTCATGGGAAATGGACCTGGTGGTTTGAACATGATCATAATCTGACATTCACCGATGGCACATGGACCTACAATGGAGGCACCTATAAAGCAGAAAATGATGAAGAACTCTGGAACTGGTGGTGGTATCTCAATGACAATAAAGAAATGGAAGGTCATTATGTTGATGGTAGAAAAAATGGTATTTGGACCTGGTGGTTTGATACAGGTGTAAAGCAATCAGAGGGTAATTATCTAGATGATGAGCAAGATGGACTTTGGCTGTATTATGCAACAGACGGTTCCGTTGCTGAAGAAGTTACATTTTCCGGTGGTGATAGGGATGGCCGCTCTACAGTCTGGCTGACTCCCGAAGAAAAACAAGAAGAGAAATTTTACAAGAATAGCAAACTAGATGGACCAAGTACATATTGGGAAAATGGTTATCGCAGTACAATGACCAGTTATAAATCAGACAAACCTGAAGGTCCATGGGTTATCTGGTATCCCAATAGTGATCAGATCAAGGAACAAGGTTTTCACCAAGATGGTATTCGTGAAGGACTCACCACCTATTATTATAAAGATGGTGTGATACAGCGGGAAGGTTTTTTTAAGAATGGGTTACCAGATGGTGTTTGGACGTATTGGAACACAAAGAGCGTTAAAGATTTTGATTTTGATTTTGGGTCAGGACTAGAACATATCGCATTGGAAGATCTTGTAGAGCGTGAAACTATTTTTTATAAATTAGGGGAAGACACGCCGTTTACAGGAATAATCACTCAGGAAAATCAAGAAATGGGTTATCTCTTTCTTGGCCGCACCCAAGAAGGTAAAAAAGATGGGCAATGGGTCAAATGGTTCCCCAGCGGAAAAGATGTTCCAGAAATTATTCTGGTGGATGTTCCTGAGCCGGAACCAGATCTTCCTTGGAGTGGTGGCAAACAAGAACAAGGTGGATATAAAAATGGTAAAAAGCATGGGCAATGGACAGAATGGCATGATAATGAATATGTCAAATCTCATGGGCAATACGACTCAGGTATTATGAACGGCCATTGGACGTTTTTCCATCAAAATGGAGTAAAAGAAAAAGAGGGGCATCTTGCCAACGGCACTGCCGATGGGCTTTGGTTATTTTGGGATGAAAATGCTAAAAAAGTCCAAGAAGGCACATTTACTAAAGGAACAAAAGAGGGGAAATGGACAGCATGGTTCTCAGATGGTCGTCTTACAGAAGGCTTCTATGCCAACGGGAAAAAAGATGCAACCTGGGCCAGTTGGTGGGATCACGAAAGAACAAGAAAAGAAATGCAAGGTGCTTACAGAAATGGAAAAATGGTTGATAAATGGTTTTTCTATGATAAAAACGGAAACCTAAAAGAAATACGATATTTTTCCCCCGCCTTTTAACCTGATTTAAATTAAATAACTACATACATTTAAAGGAAAATTAACCAGTGAAATACGTCTATTATTTTGGAAACGGCGAAGCCGATGGTACAGCTGCAATGAAGAATCTACTCGGAGGAAAAGGGGCCAACCTTGCTGAAATGAACCACTTGGGAATTCCAGTCCCGCCTGGATTTACTATTACGACTGATGTTTGCACACATTATTACAATAATGACCTCAATTTTCCTGATGAATTAGATGCCCAAGTCCAGGAATCTCTATCAAAATTAGAAGCCATTATGGATTCAAATTTTGGTGATGAAACTAATCCACTTTTGCTTTCTGTACGATCTGGTGCTCGCCAATCCATGCCGGGTATGATGGATACAGTTCTTAATGTGGGGCTGGCTTCATCCACTATTCCCGGACTCATCAAAAAAACAAATAACCCCCGGTTTGTCTATGATGCCTACCGAAGACTTATTATGATGTATGCAGATGTTGTGATGGAAAAATCCGCAGGTGTTGAACCTGCTGATGGAAAGGGTATTCGCCAAAAACTCGAGGGTTTGCTAGATGTTTACAAAAAAGAAAAAGGATTAACGAATGATACAGATCTCTCTGCAGATGATTGGATTACAGTATCAGACTCTTTTAAATCTGAGATACGTATAACATTGAATAGTGACTTTCCTGATGACCCCATGGCACAACTTTGGGGTGGAATTAGGGCTGTTTTTCAAAGTTGGAATGGAAGCCGTGCTGTAAGCTATCGCCAGATTGAAAATATTCCAGACCAATGGGGAACGGCAGTGAATGTGCAAGCTATGGTCTTTGGTAATATGGGAGAAAGTTCTGCAACAGGTGTGGCGTTTACCAGAAATCCTGCATCGGGAGAAAATAGTTTTTTCGGGGAATGGTTGTCCAATGCACAAGGTGAAGATGTCGTTGCGGGTCTCCGAACACCAAATCCATTAAATGAAGATACAAAAACACCTGAAACTCAGAACCTGCCTTCACTGGAATCATCTATGCCAGAGCTATATACACAACTTGCCGAAATTCGGAAAACCCTAGAAGTCCATTATGCCGATATGCAAGATATTGAATTCACCATACAGGATGGCCGATTATGGATGTTACAAACCCGTACAGGAAAACGGACAGGTACTTCCGCCATTAAAATGGCTGTGGATATGTGCAACCAAGGTATGATAGATAAAAAGACTGCCATTATGCGCGTTATGCCAGACCAATTGGATGAGCTTCTTCATCCCATGCTGGATACTGAATCTGAAAAACAGGCCACTTTCTTAGCAAAAGGACTGCCTGCTGGGCCCGGAGGTGCAACTGGGAAAATCGTGTTTACTGCAGACGATGCGGAAACATGGCATAAAAACGGTGAACAGGTAATTTTAATTCGAGAAGAAACTTCGCCAGAAGATGTACATGGTATGCATGCAGCAGAGGCAATCCTAACTGCAAAAGGAGGGATGACATCTCATGCTGCTCTTGTGGCCAGAGGATGGGGGAAATGTTGTATTGTTGGTTGTAGTGCAATTCATATTAATACAGAGGCAAAGGAAGTATCTATAGGAGATACTGTGTTAAAAGAGGGTGATTGGGTCACCATGAATGGAACCCGAGGAAATCTTTATGAGGGGAAAGTAAACCTTATTCCATCTAATCCAGATACACATCCTGAATACAAAATACTCATGGAATGGGCAGATGAATTCAGAACATTGAAAATTCGAACTAATGCTGAAAGCCCGTCAGATGCCGCACAGGCCATTCGCTTTGGCGCAGAAGGAATAGGGCTCTGTAGGACAGAGCATATGTTCTTTGATGAAACTCGTATTCTTGCCATGCGAAAAATGATCCTAGCTGAAAATGAAACCGATAGACGCACTGCGGTTATGGGACTCCTCCCATTCCAAAAAGAAGATTTTAAGGGAATTCTAAAAGCGATGGCGGAAAAACCTGTTACCATTCGACTCCTGGATCCGCCTTTGCACGAATTTATTACTTTGAATGATAATCAGATTCAGGAATTGGCTGATAGCCTCAATCTAGAAAGATCCAAAGTCGAAAAACGAATCGCAGGCCTCCATGAATTGAATCCTATGTTGGGCCATCGTGGGTGTCGTCTGGGCGTTGCCTACCCAGAGATCACTGAAATGCAATCCAGAGCTATTTTTGAAGCAGCAGTAGAACTTGCAAATGAAGGTGTTTCCGTTTTACCCGAAGTAATGATTCCGCTTGTTGGAACTGCTGCGGAATATACAGACCAGGAAAATATTGTGCGGAAAGTCGCCAAAGATGTTCAAAATGAAACCGGTGTAGAATTTCAATATCTTGTGGGAACCATGATTGAACTCCCCCGTGCCTGTCTCACAGCAGATGAGATTGCCCAGCATGCCGAATTCTTCAGCTTTGGTACCAACGATCTAACCCAGACCACATTTGGATTCAGCCGTGATGATATTGGATCATTTCTTCCAGATTATTTAGAAAGAAATATTCTTCCAGGAGATCCATTCCAGAGCTTGGATGTGAGCGGTGTGGGTAAATTAGTATCCATGGCTGTGGAGTTGGGTCGTGGAGTGAATAGCAAATTGAAGATCGGGATTTGTGGTGAACATGGTGGAGATCCTTCATCGATTGAATTTTGTAAAATGACAGGGTTAGATTATGTGAGCTGTTCTCCTTTCCGAGTTCCCATTGCTAGATTAGCTGCAGCCCAAGTAAGTATACGTGATTAAAATGATTAATTATAAACTAACATTGAGTATTTCTGGTGTAAAAAATAATCGGATAATAACCAGTGAACTAGGAATAGTGTTAATGATTATATTAATATTATAGATTACTCTGGTAAAAGTTTCAATAAATAGGCAAAATATGAAAAACCAATCACTGCTCTTTTTAATATTATTACTGGTTATTAGCTGTTCAAAGCCTGATGTCAAAAAAGAGGTAAAGATTATAGAGAAAGAAGTAGTTCCTGTTGTAGAAGAACCTAAAATTGTAGAGAAAAAAGTAGCGCCTGTTGTAGAAGAACCTAAAATTGTAGAGAAAAAAGCTGAACCTGTTATAAAAAAACCTAAAATTGTAAAACAAAAAGCAACAAAGGAAATATCACACAATCTTAAAGAGAAATGGGAACAGAGAATAAAAAAACAACAGATAAAGGATAAGTTGAAACAAGAGAATAAAAAAGAAACTAAAACTTTAGAGCAGAAAATTGCGCCTGCCACAGAAGAAGAAACTGATATCGCGGAAGAAAAGGAAGTTGGGGCATATAAGGATGGAAAAAGGGATGGAGTGTGGACATTTAACGATGAAAAAGGAATGAAAGAAAAAGAAATAGTTTATCAAGAAGATGGCCAAGAACTATGGATATTTTTTGATGATGAAGGGAAAAAAACAAGAGAAGGGCAAATGGTAGATGGGAAAGAAGAAGGATTGTGGACATTTTATGATGAAAATGAAATTAAGGTACGGGAAACCGAGCACAAGTCTGGTCAAGAAGATGGAATTTATTCTTTATGGTATGACAATGGGCAGAAAAAAGAGGAAGGCCCATATAAAGGCAAAACTAGAATTGGATTATGGACATGGTGGGACGAAAAAGGCAACAAATGGCAGGAAGGTAGCTATCTAGATGGGAAGCGAGATGGGGCGTGGATCACTTGGAATCCTAATGGGAAAAGGCGAAATGAAACAGTTTATAAAAATGGTGATTTTGTAAGTAAAAAAGTGTATTAGACACTTACGTCTTTCACATTTGTAAATATTTCCAGCTAGTCTAAGCTGGGTTAGTAATACCAGACTTAATCATCCAACAGGGCAAAAACTAATTTACCACTTTTGAGAAGGACTTTTTTCCGAATTTTAATATAGAGCATGTTGGCGTATATGGAACGAATCAGCCCAGAAAACAAGATTACCAGGTTCAATCGATTCTGAATGTGCAAATTTCTTGTTTCTTAAAAATCCAATGCCTGTATTTAGCTACAAATCGGTAGATCATATCACGCATTGGTAGTGGGATAAGCCAAAAAATAAAAAACCATATTTTCCAGTGCCACCTCAAGTAAAGCAAACACCGGATTGCCGCTGCAGATCTGATATAAGAACGCCCATTACTCAATAGGTAAACTGTATCAGACTTTTGTTGCCATTCAGGAAATGTATGAATTAGTTTTTGAGCATCTTCTGACTCTATTGACCTATATGCAATATCAACACCTGATGCAAGTCTCGGATCCATGAAAAATGCTAACTGGTGGCATAAGCCACAATCCCCATCTAAGAGTAGGACATCTCTGCTAGAGTCCAGCATTTAAGTAGGCATACCCAAATCTATTCCACTTATTCCTGGACTTGAAAATTGTTTTCTATATTTCCTGCCATAACTCGTTTATAATTTGATTGGTCAGTATCTCCCTCAGTATTAATCACTAAAACAGATGATGTTTTGTTTAAGCAAATTTTCTCCTTGAAGCTATTAAACTCTTGCGCCTTGCAAAGCCCTATTAACGCAGCTAGACCACTTGCTCCTGACTCACCTGAAATAATTACTGGATCTCCGGACACAGGATAAGCCAATGTTGTCATTGCTTCTTCTGATAATTTATCTGAAATCGATATAGATCCTACCAGGCCATTCTTCAATATATTCCAAGCCATGGTTGATACTGAACCACAATTTAGTCCTGCCATGGTTGTTGTTTCGTTGTTTTCAACTGAAACTCGATGTCCAGTTTTTATTGATTCAAATAAACAGTTAGCAGAGTGTGGTTCTACACTAATACAGGCAGGAGGATTCTGCCATTCTTTCATTATATAACCAATGATTGATGCTGCCCAGCTTCCTACACCCGCTTGGAGAAACAATACATCAATTGTGTCTTTTCCAATTTGCTTCGTTATTTCATGTATTTGAGTACAATACCCTTTCATGATATCTATTGGCACCTCTTCATACCCATCCCAAGCTGTATCTTGTATCAAAGACCAAAAATGATTTCCCGATTTTTTATTAGCTTCATCCACACGTGTGCTCGCCATCTTTACAGCAATATCATAGGCTTGATCTATCACAAATACATCTGCCCCTTCTTGTTCTATTGCTCTGACTCTCTCATAAACGGTTCCTTGAGGCATATAAATAAGAGCTTTTCGTCCTAGTTTTCTAGCCATCCATGCTACTGCTCTACCATGATTACCATCGGTGGCGGTACAAAATGTCTTTATTTGCGGATTGTTTTCTATTTGCCTAGACATTGCATATGAAGCGCCTAAGGCTTTAAATGCATTAAGTCCAAATCTATGGCTTTCATCTTTTAATATTAAGCTCCCTATACCTAAACGTTTAGCTAATCCAGGTAGTTTGACTAGGGGAGTTTTTTTGTTACCTATTGTTTCATGGAAATCTGCTACTTCTTTCGGATCCCAAGATGAAATGTAAGATGTCTGTTTTACATCCCTTAAGCTAAAATTTTTGTTTTCTAACACACATATCATTATGTGTTTCCTAATTATTTAATCAATACAATTTACAAATATCTACCCACATGGTTATTTACACAGGCATCTTCTTCTATTTTAAATTTGCTAATTGTTTTAAAATCGAGACTTGAATGAATAATTTTCACAATCCTTATGCCACAGCACTTGATGGATTAGTATTGGATGATCCTGTTTCTGCTTTTTTTGAATTTTGCCGCGAAAGAGAAAATATTCGCTTAGAAAGGGAAAAGGGTGCTCCTGCTCCATGGACAGATGACCCCATTTTTCAAAAGGGGCGTTTTCTGAATGTATTTAGAGAAGATGACCGTGGGAGCAAAGCCATACTACACTTTGCCAGAAACTTAGAAAAAGATTTACCCATTTTAATTCATGCTCTATTTTTTGCACGCTGGTGTAATAGACAGGAAACTCTCGATAAACTTTCAAAAACAATTATATCTCAACCCAAAGAATTAATTAAAAAACTAGATACGCTCGATCCTTGGTGTAATGTTACAGCTTACCCGGTTGAACCGATATATTGGAAAGAAAAACGATACTCACGGTTCGATGCAGCCACAACACTTTTTGGAAACATTAAAGAATCATTAGCTGATACTATCACCGGCGCTCAAGGTAACGTTATCGAAGCTACAAAATCGGTAAATGCTCTATTTAGAATGCAAAATGACTTCCCGATTTTTATGGCTGTTATTGATTTGGCCTGGTTTCGTCCTGATGTGATTGACCCGGCAAGTCATGTCCCTACAGGAATTGGTGCTGTAGCTTACCTTAATCTGCTGCAAATACATTTTGGTTTAAAGGATCATCGGCAAACGTGCGACCGAATGATCACGTTGCAAAAAAAATACTGGCCAGACGCCAAACGGGAATTCCAACCTATCGATATTGAATATTTATCCTGCGAGTGCAGAAAATATTATAGCTATGTTAATGGAACAAAACTTTTTGAAGGGAAAAATCGTTTCTACCCAAAATAACACATGGATAAATAGCCTTACTCATCGGGTTGTGAGTTTGTTATAGTTCTTTCACCATTCAAATGGACCATCTACCACTTTCCAGAAATAAAGCGATGCTACAGTTCGAAAAGGTTTCCACTTTTGAGCTCTTTCTTCCATGATTTTTGGTGTAGGCAATTCTTTTAATTTAAAATACTGTTGAAACCCTTTTTGAACGCCAAGGTCACCAGAAGGGAAAACATCCGGTCGATTTAAAGTAAACATAAGGAACATTTGTGCCGTCCAGGGACCTACGCCCTTTATAGCAACCAATTGTTCCATAATAGCATCATTAGAAAGATTATCCAAGTTCTTATAATCAATAGACCCTTCTAAGAAAGCTTGGGATATATTCTTGATGTATTTTGCTTTGGCATTTGAGAGCCCAACAGAACGAAGAATTGCATGATCTGTTTTTATTACATCATCAGGGGAAGGGTAATCCTTTCCATGATACAATTCAATAAATCTATTAAAAATGGTTTTAGCGACCTTTCCACTTAACTGTTGGTAAATAATGGCGCGAGTCAGTGAGCGGTAATAATCTTTTTCCGGTTTCAGGTCTTCTATCTGAAATGCATCCAAAAGCGGTACCAGCTCTGGATCTAATTTTCTTAAAGCGTTTGCCGCTTTTTGAACTGCAAGTCCTTTAGGCTTTTTTGCAGACATATATTTGCATTCTACTTTCTTCATCCATGGAAGATCCATCGTAATCACCAAATTTCTCTTTGATTACCAGGCCAGCACTACTGATTAAAATATCCATAAAATGCGGATAAAACATACGCATGCTGTATGTGTATTTATCCAAATCTAATTCACCGTCCCGTTCCAATCTCCATGTTAAGGAATTAACTTGAGTCTCTTGATTAAATTTATTTGATTCCATGATCCTGCATCGGTCTCCCTCAAAGTTAAAATACGGTGTTACAGAAAATAACCTTCCTTCTTCACGATACAAAAAAGATGGATTAGGAATAAAAATCGAGACCAAAAAAATACCATTGTCAGCTAAGTGATTATGAACCGACTGTAGACACTGGCTCGCATCTTCATTTGTCAAGTTATGTAGAAATGAATTAAATCCAATAAAGATAAAATTGAATTGTTGGCTCAGATCAAAATGACGCATGTCGTCTTGAAGAAACGTAGCTCGATTTCCAACTTTTTCTATCGCTATGTTAAGGAATTCATTACTAGTATCGATGCCTGTATAATCAAGCCCAAGATCGATTATGAGTTCTGCCAATCGACCAGTTCCGGCGGCTAATTCTAAAACGGGTTCCCCGGCTTTTTTCGCAAGGGCGGTAATTAAATCTCTATCATAATTATAATTTTGGTGAATAGCATCATAAAGTTCTGGTTTGGTGTAAATATCAACCATCGTAATACGCTAGTTTGGTTTTAATGCCGCAAAGGGCACAAAATTTACAAGGTGCAGAAATGCAACTTCTAATTCAGGACAACCAGATCTTTGGTGGTTTTGTTCAAAATCTCACAACCATCTTCGTTGATGATTACGTCATCTTCTATACGCACACCACCCCATCCCGCAATATATATTCCGGGTTCGATGGTCATAACATTGTTTACTTCCAGAATGGATTCACTTTGCGGGCTAAACCTTGGGGACGTGTGAATCTCTAATCCCAGTCCATGACCTGTGCCATGGGTATAATATTCACCATAGCCCATTTCTTTAATATAGTCTCGAGTTGAAGCGTCCACCACATTACAGGCAACACCTGACTTGGCTGTATTGCACCCACGTTGCTGGGCTTCTTTTACAATTGCATAGACTTCCTCATGTTTTTCTGATGCTTCACCCACAACAGGCGTACGAGTCATATCGGCATGATATCCGCCATATTTCGCAGCTGCATCAATCACAATAAAATCTCCATTTTGAAATTCCCGATCTGTTGGAATTGCATGAGGTAAAGCACCATTGGGCCCAGTGGCTACAATAGGAGAATAAGCTTCTCCTTCTGCATATTCACGGTATTTGGAAACCATAGTATTGGCAACCTGTTTTTCCGTAAAACCAGGACGAAGCATGGGAAGAATCTCTTCATATACTTTATCAGTGACTTCAACAGCCGTACGCAAGCAGGAGATTTCATGTTCATCTTTAACGGCTGCCAAGTCTTCAAGAATCATGGATGAATTTTCCCATTTCGTATTTGGAAATGCTTCTATCATGTTTTCGTATTGGGCAAAACTCATATGGTCACCTTCAAATGCCAACTTGAAACCATTTGGATTTAGATTATTTTTACTGATTTGAGAAAAGTGAGAACTCATATCGATGAATCGTTCAAACCCTTTCACCTGTGCCTTGGATTGCTCAATATATCGACCATCTGTGATAAAATATTGACCGGCTGGAGTGACTAAACAGGATGCAGCGGAACCAGTAAAGCCTGAGATATATCGAATATTGGTTAGATTAGTGATGAGGATGCCATCCAATCCTCTTTCAGCAAGAACGTTTTTCAAGTTTTCCTGACGTGTTGTATATATTGCATTTTGCATGATAAAATTAATCCTTTTGATATTTTGCAATTAAAGTTTGAATAACTTCTCGTTCCAATGAAATTGAATCTGGATTTTCACCTTTTTCTTCCAACGCATCCAAAACTTCCAATGCCTGATCGAATAAACCTTGATTCTTGAGAACCGCAACTAAAGTAAATGTTGCCAATCGTGAGCTAACCTGTAATGGTTCTGTCCGTTGGTCTAATACAGGTTTAGGGGCAACCTCGGGTTTTGGAGGCAATTCGGTCTTTTTGTGGACTTGACTTCTAGTGTCTTTTTTCGGCTTCAGAATCTTTTTCTTTGGCTTTTTATCATCGCCTAGTTCAACTTTTTGAATAAATGCCTGGGCTGTTTCATTTTCTGGATCCAATTCCAATACATGCTTCCATGATTTTAAAAGACGATTAGATGCACGCCCCAAAACTGTTTGGATCTCACACAACATCTTAGCAGAAGCAAGGTGGTCATCTGTAAATAATAAAACCTGTTCTAAAGTAGTTTCAGCTTCTTTTAGGTTTCCTTCCAATCTTTCTATTTGAGCCAGGATAAATAAACCAGCAGAATCATTTTGATGATGTTTTAAACCAATATCACAAACTTTCCTTGCTCTTTTTAGATCATTTTGTTTTAAATATATTTCCGCCAATACAGGAAATAAAATTGTATCAAAATGATCCGCAAAATAGAGCTCGAGTTCAATTTGGTTTTTAAGATTCATTTTGCCACCGGTTTGTGTTAACCCAATCTGTTATATAATCGATAGTGTCCTGAACTGGCGTACCGGGTCCAAACAGTTTCCCTACGCCCTCTCTTTCTAATTCTTCCACATCTTTCTTTGGAATAATACCACCTCCAACTAGCAGTACATCTTCTAACCCTTTTTCTTTCATGAGATCAAGCACATTACGAAAAATTGTATTATGTGCATTATTTAAGCTGGAGAGAGCAATTGCATCTGCATCTTCCTGTTGTGCTGCGGAAACAATCATTTCCGGTGTCTGGCGCAAACCAAGGTAGATCACTTCCATACCGGCATCTCGATATGCAGCTGCTAAAACCTTTATCCCACGGTCATGACCGTCCAGCCCAGGCTTGGCCATAATAATCCTAATTTTACGATCCATAGACACCAAAATTAATCACGGTCTCTCTCACTTCATACCCAAGATTCTTTAAGCTCTGAGCACATTTCAATTCCTTTAGATTCGGTGTAAGTTTAAAAGGCTGATGACAAAGATTTATTGCCATTCAAAAGGTCTACATCCTAAATGAGAGCTTGGCCTAAACTTTTTTTAAAAACTAATATTAATAAAATTAATATTATAAATATCTAAAAATAGAACAGGAATGGGTTATCATATTTTAAAAACAAATACAATAGACCTTCCACATATTCACAATCTAAATCAGGGCGCTCTGCCGGCCGTTAGTAGCATTACGCTTAATGATATGACTCAATTTCTTGAGATGGCTGATTATTTTCGGGTCATCAAAGTAAAAAATAATATTGCCGGTTTTCTCATAGCTCTGACGCCGGGAAAAGATTATCATAGTCCTAATTACAAATGGTTTGAAAAAAAATACTCTCAATTCATGTATATTGATAGAATTGTTATTGACCCATCTTTCCAAGGTAGGGGACTTGGACGAGCTTTTTATGATGATTTGAAAATATTCTCCCAACGATACACACCTATAATTACTTGCGAAGTAAATTTGAAACCAAAAAATGAAGGATCATTGCTTTTCCATAAAAAATATGGGTTCGAGCAGATGGGGACACAAGAAACAGATGGCGGGAAGAAAGAAGTTTCCTTAATGGTTTATAAAATTCTTTAAAAAGGGAACCAATACCTGATTCCATATCCATTCAGTAAATTTAGAAATTATTAATCATTTCATAGGATGC
>CAZCHA010000005.1:0-31068 GCA_964498175.1 uncultured bacterium | reverse complement strand
ACCCGGATGAATTGAATCATACATCCAGCCGTCATGGCATAGCCGAACAATGGGTCTACGGAGTTGAAATGGGGAAAAAAGTATATTATCAATTTGAGAATGGCAAACTAACGTTTATTAATAAATAAATATAGTTTTATTTCCTAAAAGTTTAATCTATTTTTCTTACAAATGAGTGCCGTCGGGTCATAATAAACTGGAAAAAACAGTGAAACCAATTATTCCATCCATGTGTTATAGTTTATAATTTCATATCAGTTTTATTCCAGATCAATAATGCAGTTTTCCAAATTTATATTCTTAATCTTAATTTTAAATCTTCTAAAGGCAGACGGGTTTGATACCTTGACCTATTACGAAAAATTTGATGTAGCAGTTCAAACCTACAAGGAAGAAAGATATCGTCTTTCAGAAAAATATTTTTCATCTATTTTGATCAACGATAAAGATTATCGGGATCCCGCATCTCAACTCATGTTAGCCAAATCTCAATACCAACAAAATAAATGGCAAGATGCAGTTCGATCTGCTAAATCCGTCCTTTCGAATTTTCCTGGATCACCCTACCAGGGGCATACGTTACTTTTGATGGGGGATATCGCCTTATCTCAAGGAAAAAATAGTGAAGCGTTCCAAAATTATTTATCGATTCGACCAACAGCCAAAGATTCTCTTCAATTGAGTGATATAGACCAAAGACTTATCATTTGTATAGGCAATGGGCTGAAAGAGGAAAGAATAGAGGGAATCCTTTTCAGGGAAAAAAATCCAACTAATCGTGCAATTATTAACTTTGCTCGTGCATACTTATCATGGATAAACGGAGATGCATATGATTTCTCCCTAGCTATAAATGGAATTGATATGCAAGTCTTTCCCCAATCCTTTTTCCATATATACTCACCATTAAAAAACACAAAACCCATCAGTTTTTCCCGCTCAGTGACTCTAGGGGTCATAGTCCCATTAACAGGGCCCGAAAAAGAGTTAGGCCAATCTTATCTACTAGGACTGGCTGATTATCTAGACAATTTATCATCAGTTCATTCCATACGATTCTTGGTTTTCGACTCAAAAGGAGATGGCGTGAATTCCTTACAAATTGTGAAATCGCTTCACTCTAATCGAAACATTATTGGCATCATTGGTCCACTATTAGAAGAAGAGGTTCTGACCTTGGCCGGGTTCAAATCTTCTTTACCTATCTTGATACCCAATTCAGGGCCACCTGGTTTATCTGATATTGCTCCAAACCTTTTCTTTTTATCACCGTCTTCCAAGGCTATTGCTCACCGTATCGCCCAGTTAATGATCACTGAATTGGGATTCGAAAATATCGCTGTATTATCACCTGGTGATGGCAAATTAAAAGCCATGACAGATCATTTTTTAGAGGAATGTCACCAATTGGGAGTGGTTCCGGTGGCAACGGAATGGTATATTGAAAAACCTGAAAATTTATTGCGTCAATTCAAATCTATTCGAAAAATAGCATGGACACTTTTACCGGAAAAAGATCCTAATGAAGACGCTATGAACTTAACGATTGACAGTTTAGATGCGTTATTTGATGTGGATGTTACTGATTTTTATGAAATTCCTGAGGAAGAAGAGAAAATGGACAGAAAGGATTCTGCCAATGTGGTTCTAGAAACTATCCATGCCATGTATATCCCCATTAGACAAGATGAACTCACCTATGTAGGAACTCAATTTCCCATGTATAATTTAAAAACCATGCTTTTTGGAAATGAGAATTGGTTGGATATGACTATATTGAACCAAGAATTGATTGGTCCCCACGTACAAGGTATGCGAATCATTTCGAACGTAAATTCAGCTAATACAATTAGTGGTGATAATTCAATTTCTAATTATCATATTTTGGCAATGGATCATGGCTCATTTGTGCAATCTATAATTAGTTCAGGGGTTATGAATCGAAGACAATTCATGGATAGACTTCGCAAACATAGTGGATTTCATGGCAAACAAACATCGATCCAATTTACCGGTGCCAACAAGAATGAAAATGGCTCTGCTCAAGTGTTGGAATACAAACAAAATAAAATGAAAAATATCGGTGTTTATGATGGCACCATTTATAGTCAAACCTCTGAATGATTCACAAAAACTGGGTGGATTTTTCCCACCATTTTTCCAATGGAAATATTAAGGCTATTTTCTCCTATAAATCATTCAATGCTGGTGGTTTGGAAGGGCGAAAAGATCTGGCGCGTCAAACTGGTTTCAATTCTGATTCTCTTATCATTCCTAAACAGACACATTCCACAAATATATTATTCCCCATAGAATCGGGTAGGGTTTTAGATACAGATGGTGTTTTTTCTTCGGATCCAAATTTAGTATGCTCTATCCAGGTAGCTGATTGTATGCCCGTTTATTTTGCTCATCAGCTGGATTCAGTATTTGGTTTGGTTCATGCTGGTTGGCGAGGATTGGTTAATGGAATTTTACTACAATCAGCAAAGCAGATAGAAGAAAAAGGGAACTCTTTATCTAATTTTGATATTTTGATTGGCCCGTCAATTCAAAAATGTTGTTTCGAAGTAGGTGATGATGTTATTAATCAATTCGATCCAAATTTTATTGAAAAGAAATGGACTGAAAAGTTTCGAATTGACCTTCAAAAATTAGCATTGCACCAATTAGTCCAAAATGGATTCAAACGTGAGAAAATAACAACTTTAACTGAGTGCACTTATTGTGATGCAGAAAAATATCATTCATATCGTCGAAACGGAAAAAAAGCTGGACGAATGATTGGATTATTGGGATATTGCTAATAATCTGGAAACCAATAACACATTACTTATTTACAGTTACCAATACCCGATTCTGTTTCACTCGTCTAAATTCCCACCAATTTATTTTATCTTATGACGATACTTGAAGCAATTATCCTGGGCATTATCCAGGGATTTACTGAATTTTTACCAATCAGCAGTTCAGGACACTTGGTTTTGGGTCAGGAAATTCTGGGTATCGAGCAACCAGGGAACGAATTTGAGATTCTTGTTCACCTTGGAACACTTGCCAGTGTACTTGTGATTTTTTTTGATGATATAAAATCCTTAATCTTGTCGCTTAATACAAAAAAGACACAAATATTTATTATGTGCATTCTAATCGGAACCTTGCCAGCAGTTGGTATTGGGCTAGGATTTAAAGATCTAATTAATTCCCTGTTTGAAAATATAACTGCTGTTGGAGGTGCACTCATTTTTACTGGAGTTGTTCTCTTTGGATCATCTTTTACAAATCGTCAGGATAAAGAACTTTCTTTTTTAACATGCATCTTGATAGGTTGTGCCCAGGCTATGGCTATTATTCCCGGTGTATCCCGAAGTGGTATGACTATCAGCGCCGCACTATTTTTAGGTTTATCTGCAAAAGAAGCGGCGAGGTTTTCTTTTTTATTAGCAATTCCAGCTATAGCTGGTGCGGGACTTTTAACTGCATCAGACGTAAGCGGTGGATTTCAAATTCCTATCCCGGTTGCTTTGGCAGGGCTGATTAGTTCTTTCGCGGTAGGCATTGTGGCGCTTAAATGGCTCCTAGGCTGGTTGGAACAGGGAAAATTTCATTATTTCGGGATATATTGTTTCACAATAGGGCTCACAACTTTGGTGGTTTAATATGGATATGATTGGCATAATTTTTATTCTTTACCTGGCATTTTTGCTGGGTGTTGGTGTTTGGACATTCAAATTTAATAAAACTCAGGAAGATTATTTACTTGCAGGGCGAAAACTGAGTCCGTGGGTTACTGCTTTTTCTGAACGGGCTTCCGGTGAATCAGCTTGGCTTTTATTGGCGCTGCCCGGAGCTGCTATAACCATTGGATTAAGCGAATCCTGGGCTGTAATTGGAATAATTCTTGGTATAATTGCATCTTGGTTTTTAATCGCTGAACGGCTTCGGGAAGAAACGGAGAAATATGATGCTTTAACTATCCCGGAATACCTCCATCGAAAATTCAATGATAGTTCCAATATTATCCGCCTGTTTTCTTCTGTCATCATAGCATTTTTCTTTCTATTCTACGTCTCGGCACAATTTCATGCATCCGGCAAGGTACTAAATTCACTCTTTGATTTAGATCCCATTACAGGGATTTCTATTGGTGCTGCCGTCATCATTATTTATACACTCATGGGTGGATTCTATGCTGTTGCGTGGACAGACCTTCTCCAAGGAATGCTCATGATCGGTACTTTGGTCATCTTGCCTATTGCAGGATATATTGAATTATCAGAATCGGGAATAAACATTTCTGATAGTTTAGCGGCTGCAAATTCTGTTTTTAATAATAATAACGGGTCATTTTTTGGAGGAAAAGATGGCTTTGCTGCACTAATAACTGCCTTTGGTGGATTAAGTTGGGGATTAGGATATCTTGGTCAACCCCATCTGGTAATTCGATATATGGCCATTCGGAGTTCCAAAGATGTAAAAATAGCGAGAAAAATTGCTATTGCTTGGGCATTGCCAGGAATAACAGGTGCCTTTTTAGTTGGTATTGTAGCATTACTATATTTTGGCCCGGAATATTTTCTTACTGTTGATCCGGAACAATCCATGCCGATTTTAGCCAAAAGTCTGCTACACCCTATACTTGCAGGGCTCTTTATTTCAGGCGCTGTTGCTGCCATGATGTCTACAGCAGATTCACAATTGCTGGTGTCTACCTCTGCTGTCACTGAGGATTTTTATCATCAATATCTTGGGCAAGATCTTTCTCAGGAGGTTTTGGTGAAATTGAGTAGGATTATGATTGTAGTTCTTGGCTTGGCAGCGTACGGAATTGCCATATTTTCAGAAATCCAAGGCAAAAAGATTTTTGGTGTGGTTAGTTACGCCTGGAGTGGATTAGGCTCAGCATTTGGCCCTGCTCTGGTTATGGCGCTCTGGTGGAAAAAGACTACGCGTGAAGGTATCATTGCCGGTTTATTAGTAGGATTTCTCACCACCATCATCTGGGCAAATATTCCTGAATTAAAGGTTTTGGTTACAGAAAGACTCTCGAGTTTTATTTTTGCTTTTCTTGCTGTTTATATTGTGAGTTTACAGACCCAAAATGAAAGTTAAAGACGCCATCAATGACTTGAAGATCGGGAATATTCAGCCAGTTTATTTCCTAAAGGGGAATGACCAATTCCTTCAAACTTTTTTTATTCAAAGAGTATCAGAATCTTTTTTTGGTGATTCAGATAAGGATCAAACACTTATGCTTCCAGATGATATGAAAGGGAAGGAAATCATTGATCGTCTCACAATGAGTGATCTTTTTTCCAGTAAAAAATTATTTGTTTTAAGAAACCCCCAGCAGTTGAAAGGGAAACCGATTGATGATTTAATACAGTATTGTAAATCCCCTATGGAAAATCATATTTTGCTGTTGGTTAATGATAATTGGATGGCTAAATCCAAATATTTAACTCAAATTGAAAAAATTACCAGTATTGTTGATGTTCAAACTCCATATGCTCAGGAAATGAAAAAGTGGGCAAATTTCTTTTTTAAGGAACGGGGAAAAATGGCTCAATCCAGCGTAGTGAATGGTATGGTAGAAATGGCTGGTGATTCGGTGGCACACCTGAATAATGAGATCGAAAAAGTGTGCCTTTGGACTGGAGAAAGAGATACCATAAATTCGGAAGATATTAAAATGTTTTCTGGGTGGAAGCGGGAACGGCAGCGATGGGAATTCCTACAAGCTTTAGGAAGGCAAGATTTCAATAAAGCCATGGCACTTGGAAAAACCATCATTACGTCAAATGATACCATGATTTCACTTATTTATCCCCTCACAACACTTTTCCAGGAAATGCTTTTTGCTAAAATGAATAATGGAACTTTAGGGGAACCGCGTGGTTATATGCCAATACCGCCATCAGTAAAGAAGCAAATTCCAAATTATGCCCGTGGATTTACACGGGAAAAATTGGAAAGTGCATTAAGTGAATTAGGTAATATAGATAAAAGGCAAAAAACAAGTTACAGTAATGATGAAACAGAACTCATTCAATTTATCGGGCATGTCATTGGATAAGCAAAAAGCACCTTTTGTTTACACAGATGAGCAACTGATCGCTCGTTTCCAAGCTGGTGATGAAAATGCGTATATCGAACTAGTGAATCGATACAGGGATCGATTGATCAATTTTGTTTTCCAATTTCTTGGTGATAGGGAACAATCAGAAGATGTGGTGCAAGACACAATGCTGAAATTGTATGTGAAAAAACATTATTATCGTGAGATCGCTAAATTTTCCACATGGATCTATACCATCGCTCGAAATCTTGCCAACACAGAATTAAGAAAAAGAAAGAGACGGAAAACAACTCCATTGAGCCAAATGACTCGAGATGAACGGGACTATGAATTACCTGCAGTTCAGCCAGAAACAGGTCAGGAAGTACAAAGTGAATTTGAAGAAAAACGAATCCAGGCTGCCATTCATGCATTACCGGAACATTTCAAAACCGTAATTATTTTAAGGGATATTCAGGAACTTTCTTATGATGATATCAGTAGTATTGTTAATGTCCCATTGGGGACAGTCAAATCAAGAATTAATAGGGCGCGCTTGCAATTGCAGGTTGATCTGAAAGACTTAAGATAAAAAATAGGAGTAAGAATATTGATGAATCGCTACCAATTTGAAGATTTAATATCGGAATACATAGAAAACGAATTATCCCTTTCTAAAAGGAAAGAATTCGAAGCTTATCTCGAAAAAAATTCGGATGCAAGTGAACTTGTTGAATCCATCCGAGCGAATATGGCGCAAATGAAAACCATACCTAAGGTGATAGTATCTCCTGATTTTAATGATCGTCTTTTGGACCGGATTCAATCAGATCATACTCGTCATGATATTCCTATAGCTTCTCAAAGAACTATTTTTGGATTTACACCAATACATGCCTCTCTAATGACTGGATTAGCGATTGCTTTTGTTTTTGTGTCGATGCAGTTGGTTTCACCGGGAGAGGGTAGCATCCCAACAAAAACTCAATTTTATGCAGAAGATTCTATCCCAAGTCTTTCAACCCCACCTTTACAAAACGTGAAAAATCTTACTCCGGATTTGGCAGATGCAGATTCAGATTCATCCTTAGAAAATAATAAAATGAAACCTAAAAAAGATTTCTCAAAAAAGATGCATTTTGTGAATGATTAAACTTTGAGTTCATCACCAAACTGGTTTTAATCCCCGTCTAAACTTGGTAATTTTACTGACGGGGATTTTTGTATTATGTCAACGATAAACAATCTACCAACTTTTACCAGGGTACTTTCTACCTTTTGCCTTGTACTATTTATCTTTTTATTTCTCCCTGAATCTTTATCCAATTATTCTGAAATAATAAGATATATAATTTTGCTTGGCATCATAGTAATCTTGATGATATACAGCCAACTTTTAGGAACATTAACAACCTCACCATCTCCGGCTGTAGAAGTAGTGAATACGAATGAATCCAGCATCTATCAAGAAGAATCAAAGACAACTAACCATCTCTATGAAAATTTGAAAAAATTAGTTTTATCAACTGTAAAGGCCATAAACCCAAAATTTGATTCAGCAATATATATGATTGATCCTGAAGCAGGTGTTTTTTCTCTGCAAGCTTCACATACTAAAGACTTTCAAGATTCAATTCCATCAACTAATTCTATTATTTCTACAATTCTCAAGGATACTAGTACAGTTTATCAAAAGAATGATAAAGACAGCTGGAACGAATTATTCGATGATAAACCTTGGCGGGGAAGTGAATGTGTCATCGGAAGTTCTATTTCCCTTCATGAAACCATCGCCGGATTTGTTTTAACAAAAATCGATCATTTTTCTGATATGACCGATAAAGATAAATCAGTCTTACAGACAATGGGAAAATTCATCTCACATGGATTAGGGAGTCTCGAATCTCTAGAAAAACATATCATGGGAGAAGAAAATAAATCTCGAATTATTGAAATTATTTCTGAACTTAATTTTAAGTCAGATGAATCACAGGTGCTGGACCATTTCAAGTATTTAATTCGGACATTCTTCTATTATGATAGATTAACTATTTCTTTAAAAAGTGAAAAAGAGTTGAATTCGATAATTAAATTGGTAGATGGGGTTAAAGACGAGTTTATTGAAGGTACTGAATTTCCTACCCACGGTACACTCCATGGATTACCAACCGTGAGTGAAAAAGTTGTTCTTTCACAAAACTGGAAAGAATCACATAAAAATGTTGCCAGGTTTAATTCAAATGAAGCATCAACTGATTTTCAATCTGTTTTGGGTGTACCAATTATAGGTTATGGAGAAAGTCGTGGCTCCCTATTCATTGAACGAAAAACAGGTCAGCCCTTTACCATAGCAGAGGAACAAAATCTTACATTGATTGGACGGGTAATGGGTGCATCATTGAATTGGCTTATTGAATATGAAAAAATTTACCAAAATGCTACTCATGACGGTCTTTCAAAACTTTTAAATCATCAAACTTACAAAGAACGATTTTCGGAAGAGATTCAACGAGCAAAACGTTTTCAGCACCATATGGCTGTCTTTATATTTGATCTTGATAAATTCAAACGTGTCAATGATACGTTGGGCCATCCTTATGGGGATTATGTGATTCAAACCGTAGCTCAAATAATGTCGGAAAATGTTCGTACCATTGATGTGGTTGCTCGTTATGGTGGCGAAGAATTTGCCATAATTTTAATAAATACTACCCGTGAAATGGCCTTGGTTGTTGCTCAAAGAATTGTAGATAATATTGCCGATTATCCTTTTTCTATGAATGGTGAAAGTGTTCAGATGACAATATCAGGAGGTATGTCTTTGTATCCAACTCATTCAGAAAATATGAAAGATTTGATTGACCTCGCTGATAAAGCCATGTATGATGCGAAACAAGTAGGTGGAAATCAAATTAAAATTCACAGTAATGATGATGCAATTATTGCACCCACCTAAAATGATTAACAAATTTTTTCTCATTCAGATCTGTTTCGTTTTTTTATTAGCGAATACCGAACAGGAAAAAGAAATAGCCTTGCATCATTTTATGCAGGGTGAATTTTTAATGAATCAGGGCAATTATGCTTTAGCTGTCTTAGAATTTCAAGATGCGATTGATTTGGACCCCAACGCAGCAACCATTCATATATCAATAGCAGATGCTTATCGCCGCTTGGGTAAAGGAAAACGAGCCGAAGACCATTTAATGGTAGCTTTGGATCTTGACCCAAAAGATTTAGAAGCACGGGAGATGCTGGGGCAACTTTATCTCGCCCAAAATAAGTTTATAGATGCTGAATTGGTCTTTAAAGAATTGAAAATAATTGATCCTGACAATCTTGATTATTTATATACTCTGGCTGATCTTGCAAGGCTCCAAAATAATTGGGATTTGGCAATCGATTATTATATTGAAGGGTATCAAATTAATTCCATGTCGATCAAGGGGCTAGAACAGGCACTTCAAATTGCCCTAACATCCAGCAGTTTTGACCGGGCTGAAGAAATATGCGGTTTATTATTAGAAGATGATCCTGATAATATCAAATTTCTTGAAACGATCCGAGACCTTACCCTTTTCAGCCGCAAATTTGATGTGGCCTTGGAAATGATTCATCGGATCGAAAATATTCAGGGAACAACCACAGAATTACTGATACAGAAAAGTGCCCTTTATGAAGAATTAAATGATCCTGAAAAGGCTTTGAATGTTATGTTTGATGCATTTGAAATTGACAGCCTGAATGTGAATGTGTTACATCGTATCGTTTCTCTATTATTAGATAAAGAAGAGAATGAAAAAGCTATTTTATATAACCAGCTTATTATTGATCATTTCCCTGATGATCCACGTGGATTTATTAACAATGCTGTCATGGCCTTGAGTGGAAAGAAGCCTGAAGAAGCAATTTTAGCATTAAGCCCCCATTTAGATCGATTTTCTCAGGATTTTACCATGCAATATCTTCTGGGGACAGCATACTACCAATTCAAAGATTATGGAAATGCTAAAATTCATCTTTCTCAAGCATTAGCTATTTTCCCTGAATCGAGAAATACAAAACATAATCTTGCACTCATCTATGATACCACAGGTGAATGGGATAGATCGGATAAATTATATATGGAATTAATCTCAACAGACAGCACCGATGCCCAAGCATTCAATAATTATGCCTACAGTCTGGTTGAAAGAGGGGAAGATGTGGAATTTGCTCTTGAGCTTGCAATGAATGCGATTCGATTAGCACCTAAATCAGCGCCTTATTTAGACACAATTGGCTGGATCTATTTCAAAATGAATCGTTATGATCAAGCCTTGGATTTTATTCGACAATCCTTAAATATAGATCCAGAAAATAATACCATCAAGGAACATTTGGATGAAGTTGTAAAAGCTATATCCAAGGAAACTTTCCCGAAAATCCACCAAGTAGAAAAACAGGATTGAATGTTTCGCTACATTATTTTTTGTTGGCTTATTCTTGCAGGATGTGCTGGTTCAGGCAAACAATTTTCACTTCCAGTAACTCAAAGGAACTATCATGATCTTCTGGCAGAATATGTTTCCTGTACCGGAAAAGGGAAAATTGATTCAAAAGGTCCTTTTCAAGGTGCATTGACTTTTACTTTTATATCACAGAATGACAGTTCTTTTTTACAATTCAAAGATCCATTGGGTAGAAAGGCATTACTCATGTGGTTAACCCCACAAAATGTAACTGCCCGAAATTTGATTGATCATAAACAATATAACTATGGTCAAATCCTTGAATTTTTCCCTTTTTTACAAATTGTGGAGCCAGAACATATCACTAAAATTTTATGGGGTGTTCAACCGGATTATGAAAAGGAATTGAATAATACAAAAAAAAGTGAAAAGCAAAGTATTCATCTAAATTTTGTAAATAACGATTTGGACAATGAATCCAATGCTCTTGTCGGTGCAACGTTTAGCGACGACAATTCCTTTCAGTCTGTAAAAATTCGAATTACTGGACGAACTCGAACTCAAACACATATCAATTTGAAAAAAGTATGGAAGTTATTACAAATTTAAAAATGAATGTATCAGTTGTTATTCCCGTTTTGAATGAAAAAGAATCCTTACCGGAATTAGTAAGGGAATTGGAGCATAGCCTATCCACATATCCTGCATGGGAAGTTTTATTTATTGATGATGGGTCTTCCGATGGTTCAACGGAATGGATGGCCGATCTCTGTACAAAGAATTCCAATTTTAAATTGGTCCAGTTCTATCGGAATTATGGAAAAGCTGCCGCTTTATCAGAGGGCTTCAAAGTTGCTACTGGTGAATATATTATTACCATGGATGCTGATCTTCAAGATGATCCTGCGGAAATTCCTAACCTAATATCAAAATTATCTGATGGGTGGGATCTCGTCTCGGGTTGGAAAAAAACGCGCCATGATCCACTAAATAAAACTCTCCCATCGAAAGTATTTAATTTTGTAACAAGATTGATGACAGGTGTGAAGATCCACGATTTCAATTGTGGATTAAAAGGATATAAGCAAGCTGTGGTAAAATCGATAGAAGTTTATGGAGGTCGCCATCGTTACATTCCCGCTTTAGCAGGGCAACAGAAATTCAAGATCACTGAAATTGTGGTAAATCACCGTGCAAGACAATTTGGTGAAACCAAGTATGGTGGATCTCGAATGTTTCATGGATTTTTTGATTTGATTACGATCTTATTTTTAAATCGCTATACACAACAGCCGCTACATCTGTTTGGCATGTTTGGGATCGGATTTCTGAAAGTTGGATTTATTGTTGAATGTTTTGTTCTGTATTTCAAATATTCTTTGGGGGAACCTTTTTCTAAACATATTGCACTTTTGATGTTTGGCGTTATGCTCATCATTATTGGTATTCAATTTTTCTCCATAGGTTTATTGGGAGAATTAATGACCAGATCCACACAAGGACAGGAAAACCGAATCCGCCGATTCATTTCAAGAGATTAACTTTCAAACATGGCTGGGCTTCCACCGATCATCAGCATTATCACGCCTTCCTACAATCGTGTTGATGAACTCAAATACTTATATAATTCGCTTCAGGAACAATCTGTTGATCTGAAGCTTCTTGAATTTATTGTGTCCGATGATGGCTCAACCGATTCAACTGAACAGACTGTAAAACACTGGCAGACAGAATCAAACTTCCCAATCAAATTTATCACCCAGAAAAACCAAGGTCCCGGTGCAGCTAGAAACCATGGCTTAGAAAATAGTGAAGGGGAATTGATCTTGTTTATTGATTCCGATTGTGAAGCTCACCCCGATTGGATTCAAACGATTTATGAAGAATACTTAAATGATTCATTTGATGCCTGCGGGGGTCCAGATGGTGCAAAAGATGATTTCACGACTTTACAAAAAGCCATTGATTTTGCCATGACCTCTTTTATTACCACTGGAGGTATGCGTGGGCACAGCGAAAAAATGATGGCCAAATTTTTCCCTCGTACGCATAATATGGGAATAAAAAGATCAGTATATGAGAAAGTGGGCGGGTTTGGTGACCTTCGCCATGGACAAGATATTGAATTAAGCAATCGAATCAGAAAATCAGGTGCAAGAATCAAATTTCTAATCAATGCCGTGGTTTACCACCGTAGAAGAACATCCATAAAACAGTTTTTTAAACAAGTGTTTAACTGGGGAGTAGCTCGTATTAATTTAGGGAAAATTGATCCAACCATGTTGGAACCAATCCATTTTCTACCTTCATTGGCTACTTTGTTTGGATTTAGTATTGTTGGAACCGCGATTTACATCGATCTTCCATTAGACCAATTATTCTTACTTATTTTTATTCCATTGGGATTATTATCTTTATTTGGAGCGACCAAAAAAAATGATTTGAGAATATTTCCCTTTTTATTGGTTGTGATTCCGGCTCAGATCATTGGGTATGGATTAGGTTTCATTCTGAATTTTATAAAACGATATATTTTAAACCAGGGTTCGTGGACCGGATTTAAAAAACGATACTACGCTTAATGAAAAAAGTTTTAATTATAACATATTATTGGCCACCCAGTGGTGGTCCCGGGGTGCAACGAGTGTTAAAATTTTGCAAATATCTTCCGAAATATGGATGGCAACCTGTTATCCTTACTGTGAAGGATGGTGAATATCCGGCTCGAGATGAAACATTATTATCAGAATCAATTGATATGGAAACTCATTTATCGGATGCATTTTCATTTTATTCAATTTTTAATTGGATCACTGGAAATAATTCTGTTCCAACACACCAACTCAGTAAAAGTAACAACGATACCTTATTCACAAAATTTGCCCGTTGGATACGTTACAATTTGGTTATCCCTGATGGCAGAATTGGATGGTATTCAGGTGCAGTCAAAAAAGGGAAGGAACTGTTAGACAATCAAAACTTTGATTTGATTTTTTCTTCAGGGCCCCCTCATTCAGTCCATTTGATTGGGCGTAAATTGTCAAAAGTATCCCATCTAAAATGGGTAGCTGATTTTAGAGACCCTTGGACAGATCGATTTTATTATTTGGAAAACCCCAGGAATTGCCTAACAACATGGATTGATGGTTTGCTAGAGAAAAAAGTCTTAAACGATTGTAACGGGCTTATTACCGTAAGTACAGGGTTTGAATCTTTATTAAATGACAGATTACCTATCAATTCAAAATCTACAGTGATCTACAATGGTTTCGATCAGGATGATTTTTCCCTGAAGCCAAAAGAAAGGAAAAGTCGAGATCAAATTGTTATAAGTCATACCGGGTCATTATCCATGTCACAGAATCCCTTGGGATTATTCGAATCCGTAAAGGATCATAATGATTCCTCCAGTGGGTCAAAGATCAAAATTCAACTGGTGGGGTCTGTACACCCGAATATTCTTGACACAATTCAGCAATTAAACATACAGCAATATGTGTCTATTCTTTCCTATCAGCCTCATCAAAAGGCTATCCAAATTTTAATGGACAGCGATTTTATATTTCTGGTGGTCCCCAATCAAGAGAAGAATAAAGGTATCATTCCAGGCAAAATATTCGAATATTTTAAGTGCCAATCTGAGATCATATTGATTGGGAATAAAAGATCAGAGGCAGCAATACTGACAAAAGAACTCGGGTACCAAAATGTATTCGAGATCAATGAAAAATTTGATTTTAATAATTTGACAATAAACCAAAGTCTAGATCAGGAAAGTACATCTAAATTTGAACGTAAGAATTTAACTGCTTCCCTAGCCCAAGTATTTGATGAGATAAATGCGTAAAAAAAATAAAAATCTATCGGAAATTACTTTTCGAGATGTAAAAGCTTATTTTCAAAATCAGCGTTATAAGATAAAAAAGAATATTTCTGATTTTTCATCGTTGCCTGAAAAAATATTTCAAGAAATGGAACCAGTTTTTGTTGTTTCTACGGGGAGAGCCGGGAGTGAATTATTGGTCAAGCTTATGAAAAAAGCAAACATGGGTTCAATTTTTCATGAACCGCATCCTAGAATGTTTCTTGGGTCCAAACTTGCATATAAATTAGGGCAAGGACAAATTGATGCAAAAATAATGGCTTTTTTAAATGCACGATATTTCCTATTAAAGAATGCATACCTGCAAGAGGAACGGTTTATCGAAACAAATAACCGGACAACATTTTTTATGGATGCAATTGCGGAAATTTTTCCCAATGCAAAATTTATTCATATGGTCAGGCATCCGGGTGCATTTGTCAGAAGTGGCCTTCGCCGAAATTATTATACTGGGAATGAAAATGATGATGGACGGTTGACACCAAATCAACAAAATCCTGTTTCATTTGATTGGGAGGACATCACCCAGATGGAAAAAATTGCTTGGTTATGGAATGAAACCAATGCCTTTATAGAAGAAAAAAAAGACTCTTTTGATTTGGGCAGAGTATTAACAGTTCATGCCAATGACTTATTTACAGATCCCCAAAAATTTCAAGCTATTTGTAATTTTCTTAATCATCCAGAATTAGATAGAGATTTAATTGAGTCTATGATTGCAAAACCTGTCAATAAACAAAAACAAGGTCAGGTGGGGAAGTGGGATACTTGGCCAACGGGTGAAATTGAGTTATTAAAAAAATGGACCCCAATTGGTAAACGATATGGTTTCTGGCCCGACTCTGAATGATAAACCAAATTCGAAATATTATTTTCAAAAGTGATTTTAACAAAAATGTAGCCAAACTCATTTCTGGGACAGCCTTGGCCAGCATTATAAATTTTTTATCCTTACCAGTTTTGGCACGAATCTATTCAGTGGAAGATTTTGGCCATTTTCAATTACTATTTTCACTAATTACCATCTTTGGTGTGATTTCATGCTTGAAATATGAAATGACACTTACCTTGCCGGAGGATAAAGCAAGGTCCGATAATTTATTTTTTATTTCAATCCTGGTTCTGACAGGCTTTACTGGTATTCTGTACATTATATTAACTGGATATGGTAAAGAAGTTCTATCCCTTTATAAGGCAGAACACTTGATTGCATCAGGAAAATGGATCTCTCCTGCCGTATTTAGCCTTGGCCTGTATGAACTCATGAATTATGTTTATATGAGAAACAAAGCTTTTGGGAAAATGGCCAAATACAGGGTTATGCAAGTGTCTTTAATACAAGCATCTGCTATTTTTATGGGACTCTACTCACCAAGTTTTGAAAATTTAATCTTCAGCTTTATTATCGGGAATATGGTTATATCATTATTAATGATTATCCAGTCTAATCTTTCATTATCGAATATGAGTTTGGCATCCATGTCTGCTGCTGCCTTTTCATTTAGAAAATTTCCCATGATTAATACGCCCATGGCTTTGGTGAATACCTTTTCCATGCAATTACCTGTTTTCATGCTTTCGGTTTATTTTTCACCAGAAATTGTTGGGTATTACATGATGGCAAGTCGAATTCTCACGGCGCCGATGCAACTTATCAGCAGGTCAGTTGGCCGTGTTTACTATAAAGAAGCTGCAGATTCGATCCGAGATAGTAAACAAAAAGTCATAAAAATCTTTAAAAATACCATCAGACGTGTCGCAAAAATTGGTTTGATTCCATCCATTGTAATAATAGCATTTGCACCTATTTTAATTAAATGGTTTTTAGGTGAAGAATGGATTGTGGTGGGAACTTTTATGCAGATCATGATGCCATGGATCTTTTTTCAATTCGTGAATATATCGGTCAGTACAACATTTTCGGTTGTGAACCGTCAAGAGATTGGATTTTTACTGATTGTTATTTCAGTACTCCTTAGATATACAGCAATGAATTACTGGCACGAAACTGCAATCATCCAGATTACAGCTTTGTCTATAGTTGCATCCTTATTTTACATTTCATATATGGTTTCGTCGTACATAGTGTTAAGGAAGATCAAATGAGAGCAATTATTGGTTGGCCCAAATTTTATTTTTCTTGTTTAAAATTAAATGTTATCCCAAAAATTGGTCATGGTTACTAAATCTGAATTTAACATTCTCGCAAAAGAATTGGATCTGAGTTCTCAAGATTCATGGTCGAAAGATTACTGGGTCAAACACAGGGACCGATATTTTAATAATATTTTATTAATAGATAAATATTGTTCAGGTACAAAAATCCTTGAGATAGGATCCTACCCATTCCATCAAACACTATTATTAAAAAAAATGAATTATAATATTATCGGTTTTGATCTAAATCCTGACAGGCAGATGCAATTCATAACTGACAATGAACTAAACATAATAAAAAATAATATTGAAAATGATGTTATTCCCTTTGAAAATAATACGTTTGATTCAGTATTGCTATTTGAACTATTTGAACATTTACGGATGAATCCGATTGATGTACTCTCAAAAATTTATAAAGTTTTAACTCCAAAAGGGAAATTACTCCTCAGCACACCTAATTTATATTCAATATATAATATTGGAAGATTTATAACTGGGAAAGGAATTAATAATGGTTTTGTGGAGTTTAACAAACTAAATACAATAGGACATATGGGACATATAAGAGAATACACAGTAAAAGAAATGAAAGATTTTCTCTCAAATTGTGGATTTATTAATATAGAGATAAGCCGGTTTTCTACTAAAACACGTGAAGGTGTAACATTGGGAAAAATAATAAAGAATTTTACTACAGATCTTATTGAAACATTATTTCCCAGGGTGAAAACACATTTATTTATCATTGCAGAAAAGCCGGATAAATTTGGAATCAATAAATGAAAAAATACGTCCTATTCTTGATTCCAATTATTGTTGGAGGTTTTTTATTTAAACTTATCTTTTTCAACCAAATTCCATTAGCTGGAGACCTCGTTGCTCATAAACCTATTGCAAAATGGACCGAAACAGTCACTGAATCATCAGATGAATTTCCCCAATGGTTTCCAAATCTTTTTTCCGGGATGCCATCCTATGGTGGTTACATTTATACTCCAGGAGACCCCACTAAGACCATTTTAAATCTTTTATTTTTTAATCGTGGTATCAAGATTTGGTTCTATTTGACTTTGGGCGGAGTGGGGCTATTTTATTTTTTAAGACAGTTGAATGTTTCAATTATAGCATCGGTTTTTTCTGGCATGGTTTCTTGTTTAACGCCTTATGCATTTGGATTGATCAATGCCGGTCACATGAATAAGATCTATGCCATGGCCTTTATTCCCTGGGTACTAATGGGTGCATTCCAGGTGATTCGAAAATCAACCCTAAAATCTATCCTATTTTTGTCCTTAGTCACGGCATTCCAATTATGGGTGAATCATCCACAAATAGTCTATTACACCTGGATGGTAATTGGTTTTTACTTTGTCTGGACATTGGGATTTTCTGTGAAAGAAAAATCATTTTCAGCCAAGGTTAGTGGGAAACAAATCGGCGGTATTTTAGCAGGACTTTTTCTTGCGTTATTAATGGTTTCTGATCCATATATAGATATTTATGAGTTTCAGAAACATTCCACCCGCGGTGCAAAATCCATTCTTGATCAAACAGGCCAAACAGAGTCCGGGACGGATTGGAATTATGCCACACAATGGTCGTTTCATCCGAAGGAAACTATTTCTTTCCTGTTTCCTTATCATTATGGATTGCAGAATTTTTCCACTCGAGATTTGAAATCAGGGGCTTATTGGGGCTTCATGCCTTTCACGCAATCCACACATTATCTCGGATTGGTAGCCATTATTTTGGCCATTTTAGGTGCTTTATTAAAAAAGCCTGATAAAGATAGTTTATTTTTCTGGATCACAACTATTTTGGTCCTGGTTACTGGGTTTGGATCATTTTTCCCAATATTGTTTAAGCCATTTTTCTCTATTTTCCCTTTTTTCTCTAAATTCAGAATTCCATCAATGATCTATGTTTTACTGGCGGTTACTATCCCAATCCTTGCTGCATTTGGATTTGATTCATTAATGGAGAAACTCGAGGAAAAGGATTCTTTTAAAAAGGGACTTTACGTAGCAGGCGGCATAGCAGGTTTGTCCATTTTATTCCTGATAATAGGAGAATCTTTTTTTTCTTTTAGTGTAGCAAAAGATGCTAGGTACAACCCCGCTGTCCTTTCACAATTGCAAAAAGTTAGAATTGAACTTTTCCAAAAAGGGTTATTATTAGCTTTAGCTGTGAGTTTAGGCTCTCTTGGATTGATTTGGGGAATTATTCAGAAAAAAATAAATAAAGAAATTTTTAGTTTCCTGATAATTGGTTTGGCAGTATTCGATCTCTGGATTGTCAATGTTGAATTCCTACACTTGAAACCATCAAAAAATATGGATATTTTATTTCAGGAAGATTCGATTGTGAAATATCTTAAGAATGATAAAGATCATTTCAGGATCTTTCCTGCTGATGAATTGAATTCCAATAAATACAGTTATTGGAATATTGAAAGCATTGGCGGTTATAGACCAATTAAACTCAGAAATTACCAAGACCTTATGGATGCAAAAGGATTCAGCCGCCCACAAATTTTGGATATGCTGAATGTGAAATACGTCCTAACCCGCAAAAAGATAAACAATCCTAACTTTGTCGCTTTGAAAGATGTACCCGGAGTTTTTCAGAATATAAATGTTCTTCCTAAAGCATGGATCGTGGGAAATGTAAAATCAGTTGAAACGCAGCGAGAGTCCTTAATGGAAACTCTATTAAATGGGTTTGACCCTTCTAATACTGCAATTATTTATAAATATCAGGGTGAGCCATTGGAAGGGATTTCGTCCGGTCAGGTTGATGTCATTTCACGGGCAGAGAACAAGATTAATATTATATCTCAATCTGAAACAGGTGGACTGCTTGTTCTGTCCGAGATCTATTATAAACCGGGTTGGCGCGCATATGTGAACGGAGAAGAAACACCTGTTTATCAAACAAATCATATATTAAGATCTATTTACGTTCCTTCCGGCGAACATCAAATTGAATTTCGGTATGATGATTCATCCTGGAAACAGACACGTATCCTCTCCAGAGTTTCTTTTCTGGCTATTCTCTTAGGATTTGGATTCATTTTTTGGAAAGAAAAAGAAAATTGAAAATTACTTCACTATAAAATTTCTAAAATGAATCTTTATAAACATACAGGGAATATAAAAGCAGGACTTTTCATTCTTGGGATTGCATTAATCATTGGTCTTCTCACTTATACCCAATCTCTAGTTAATGAACTGCGGAATGACAATCGCCAGATCGTACGGCTGTATGCGGAAATCATAGCAAATATTGTTCAGGATGATAATGATGCGAATTTGGATTTTGTATTCGAAAATATTATCCAAAAAGTAAAATTTCCACTGATCCAGACAGATCCAGAGCATCACCCGCAAATGTGGAAAAATTTGCCTAAGTCGGTCAATACCCCGAGTAAAAGGAACCGGTTAATGAAAACAATGGACAAATTAAATGAACCAATTCCTTTGATATACAGTGATGCTAATATTGGAGAAATTACATTTGGATATCTTCATTATGGTGATTCTTCTATCGTCCAGAAATTGAAATGGTGGACCTATTTTGAGCTTATTGCTATAGCCATATTCATATTCCTGGGGTTTACAGGCTTTTCTTTTATTAGGAATAATGAGAAACGGCATATTTGGGTTGGAATGGCACGGGAAACTGCACATCAATTAGGGACACCCGTATCAGCTCTAATGGGTTGGGTGGATTGGTTGAAAGAGCATCCAGAGAAAACAGAAGAATTGATCCCTGAAATGGAAGCAGATTTGTTGCGTTTGGAACAAATTGGACGACGTTTCAGCAAGATGGGTTCAAAACCTGAAATGGAAGTATTTGATCTTTCCGAACGTGTGGAGCGTGTAGTCAATTACTTGATGAAACGGATGCCTTCACTAGGAAAAAAAGTGGAACTCATTAATGATATTCAAGCGGGTATTTCTATCAAAGCAAATGGTTCTCTTTTGGCCTGGTCTATTGAAAATATCATTCGAAACGGGATTGATGCTATTGATAGAGACGATGGAAAAGTTACTGTTTCACTCAGGAAAGATGAAGATGCGATTAAGATTCGAATTCAAGATAACGGTAAAGGAATTCCGAAAAAAGATTGGCGAAATATTTTTCGGCCGGGATTTAGTACAAAACGGGCTGGTTGGGGGCTGGGCTTGTCTCTTTCAACCAGAATTGTAGAAGAGATTCACTCAGGGCGACTCCACGTTATTGAATCATCTCCTGAGAGTGGAACGATAATTGAAATATCATTTTAGCAAAATATCAAATTCAGACATGCTACAGGATAGCTCGTTATTTCTCATGAGCGGTTCCGCATGAAGCATTTAACTAAAGTTTATTAGATAACAATAATGGATTCTCAAATTTTAGATAAAGGGCTGGCAACACTTCAGTCAAATAAAGAAACCTGGGCAAGGCTGCCTGTTGTAGAAAAAATTGACTACTTGGATCATACAATCAAACAATCAGTTGAATATGCAGAAGAATGGGTATTCTCAAGCATAGATGCCAAAGGATTAGACCCTAAATCACCCCTGACAAATGAAGAATGGATCGGTGGCCCTTATGCATTCCTGAACTGGATGCAATATATGAAAAAAACCCTTAATAAATTGATAAATGGAAAAAGCTCAATTGATAAATTAAGAATAACTGAAATCCCAAATGGTCAAACGGTGGCAAGAGTTTACCCCAACAATTTTCTAGAGAAGCTTATTTTGAGTAATTATTACATTGATGTCTGGATGAAGGAAGGTGTCACCCCACAAAATTTAGAAGATTCTGTAGCTTTTTTTTATAAACAGCATAATCCAAAAGGTAGAGTTTCTCTAGTGTTGGGTGCCGGAAATGTCTCATCTATCGTTCCCCTGGATATATTCTATAAATTATATGCTGAAGGTGAAGTGGTCATGATAAAAATGAATCCAATTAATGATTATTTGGGTCCCATCTTTGAAAAAATATTTGCACCATTTATTGAAAATGGTTTTATCAAATTTGCCTATGGTGGTGGAGATGTAGGTATCTATCTTACTCGCCATGATGATGTGGAGACAATTCATATCACTGGTAGTGGCCGAACCCATGATGTGATTGTATTCGGGGATGGAGAAGAAGGCCAAAGACGGAAAAGTGAAAATAGACCTATTTTGACTAAATCCATTTCATCAGAGCTAGGCGGTATTTCACCGACAATTGTGGTTCCGGGACCTTGGTCAAAAGCAGATTTTAAATTCCAGGCAGAAAACATTGCAACTCAAAAACTTCAAAATGCAGGTCACAACTGTATTGCCACACAGGTACTTATTATGCCAGAAGAATGGATTGGCACAGAAAAATTACTCCATGAAGTGGAAAAAACAATTACCAACACTGAAAGTCGTCCTGCTTACTACCCTGGAGCAGAAGATCGTCAAAATGTCGCAAGGCAGCATCCAAAAGCAAAAGTTCTGGATAGTGGTGTGGGTCGTACCATCATTTATGATGTGGACACCAATTTAGATGAGCCTTGTTTTACAGATGAATATTTTAGTCCAGTACTAACAACTGTATCTATTCCGGGGCAGGATCCGGCAGCATTTCTGCAAAAAGCAGTCAAGTTTGCCAATGAGAAATTAGATGGTACATTAGGTGCCAATATTATTATACATCCAAAAACTATCAAGGCTCATAAAACTGCTTTGGATTCAGCTATTGCTGATCTGAGATATGGAGGTATTGGCGTAAATACTTGGTGCGCCCTTGCATTTTTAGGTGCCGGCGCTGCTTGGGGTGCTTATCCGGGACATACATTGGATAATATTCAATCTGGAAATGGTGTGGTTCATAATGCATTCCTTTTTGATAAACCTCAGAAGACAGTGGCCACAGGGCCATTCAGGAATTTTCCGCGATCTATTTTATCAGGAGATCTGCATATAGCACCTAGACCTCCCTGGTTTGTTACTAATAAAACTGCCCACAAAACAGCGAAAAGATTAACATATCTTATTGGGACAGGGAATCTATTAAGCCTTCCGAGTATTTTTACTTCAGCACTTAGAGGGTGAAGTGATATGGCCTACATGGGTTTTATTCAATTAATTTTTTATAATCTAGCGAAATGTTCACATTTATGTGTTGATTTTTATCAAGAACATGAAAGCAGTCATACTTGTCCATCAGACCAAGAAACACATATGACACTTTTGAGCGAGAAAAATTGGATTTCACTTTTCAACAATTATGGTTTTTCACAAATTGATAAATTTAGAGCCAATGTCCAGGATGACTTTCCCGGAACTTTGGTTATTACCGGGGTGTTGGATTCCATATGAAAATCATTCAAATACAAAATCTTTCAATAATTTTTATATATTTATTAATTGGAGTATCGGTGAATTCACACCTATTTGCTCAAGATCAAATTCTATTTAAAAATAATGTAAATTCAAATCAACAAAGGCCAACCGATCCAATGAAAAGAACAGATTCAGAATGGAAACGAATTTTATCGCAGGAGGAATACCACATTCTTCGCAATAAAGGCACAGAACGTGCCTTTACAGGGGAATTTGACGGGCATTTTGAAGAAGGAATGTATATTTGTGCTGGTTGCGGAAATAAACTATTTGAATCTGAAACAAAATACAGGTCCGGGTGTGGTTGGCCCGCCTTTTACGAAGCACTGCCAGAATCTGTGCAAGAAACCGATGACAAGAGTCATGGTATGAAGCGTACAGAGATTACCTGCAGTAAATGCGATGGACACCTAGGGCACGTATTTAACGATGGTCCCAATCCAACGGGACTAAGGTATTGTATCAATTCTGGATCCATGGACTTTGAGTCCAATGATAAAGAATAATGCAAAAGGGTGTTGTAAAGGAATACGACCGGTTAAAGGGTTTTGGATTTATCACGGGCGATGATAAAGAAGATTACTTTGTACATGTGAGCGGATTGAGAGAACACTTAAAGTTCCGCGGACTCCGCACTGGACAAAAAGTTTCTTTTGATGTGGATTTTGGGATGAAGGGGGATAAAGCAATCAACGTTCGCGTTGGTTGATCTATTTTATTAAACTGATTTTTTGAGTCAAGGTTGATCCTGCAGCTTCAACCTGAGCAATATAACTCCCTGAAGACAAATTCCTCCCATCCAATTTAAATAAATGTTGCCCGGCATTTTGTTTTCCCATTCGATGAGTTTTTAATACACGTCCACGAAGATCTAATAAGCGAATCGTCACATTACCATTTTTCGGTAAAGTATAAGAAAGCATGGTAGTTGGATTAAAAGGATTCGGGAAAGCCGGATGCATCTTGAATTTGGCAGGAAGGGGCGGACTTTTTAAAGAAAGGGGCATTTGTACAAATGGGATAGGCTCGAATTCCTGTCCAAAGACATTAGTTGCGATCTCTTGATCCAATCCGAGCCAATCTGTAATAATTGTTGAATAAATTTGTCTATAGTCAAATTGTAAATTCAAATTTCCATTATTATCCAATTGATCTAGCTGTGGATTATTCCCAAAAACTCCACCGTTTATACCTCCACCAAAAGCTAGAATAGGGGCGGTTGTTCCATGATCAGTACCAAGAGAAGCATTTTCAATGACTCTCCGTCCAAATTCACTTGTAGTAATAACTAATACTCTTTCCAAGAGCCCAAGTGCATCCATTTCCGTTAAAAATACAGATAGTGAATTAGACAAATCGGAAAGTAATGAAGTATGCATACCTGTATAGGAAGGTGAAGAGCCTACCTGATCAATATGTGTATCGTATCCATTTTGATATAATCGGTAAAACGGTGTTTCTAATCCACCTGCGATGAGCCTAGCAGTTATTTCCAATTGCTTTCCAATAATGGTATCTGGGTAGGTAAGGACTGTATTGGGTGCATTATTTGCAGCTTCATTAATTATTTGGGAATAGGCATAAGACATATAATCCATTTCTCTCAAAAATGCCAATTCATCACCACCATAAGTATCTGGAATTTCTTCATCTTGTTCATTCACATAGTTTCCTGTGATGATCGCATACATTGTATCAGGGTCATAAAGGTATAGGGCTGTATTTGACCCTATTGTTTTGAATTCAATCAAATTGGCACTATTAAATTGTATACCAAGGGGATATTCAGGACTATTGTCAGGAAAACCGGGGTATTCCAATTCTAATAAACGACCGATCCATCCAGTTGTAAGTTCCTCTTCCTCACTCGATCCTGTGTCCCAAATATCTGACGAACGAAAATGTGATAAATTTCCGTTTGGATATCCAACACCTTGAATAACACTCATTTTTGAATTTTCATAAAAAGGAAGTAACGGTTCCAAAGCGGGGTGGAGGGCAAGGGTATTTGTTAATTGTATCGATTGATTGGCTGGTATCGCCAATTGTGGTCTTAATTGATAATACATTGGGTCTTGATAAGGAATTATGGTATTTAATCCATCATTACCGCCGTTCAGTTTAATAAAAACGACAATTCTATCTGTCTCAATATTTGACTGTTTGAATAAAAAGCGTTTGTCAGCACCAAATAAGGAATTTGTTTTTGTTGCACTTAACGCAGTAATAGCTAAAGATGTTTTCAGAAAATCCCGTCTTTTCATGCTAATTGAAACTCCGGCAATTTCATCATATACTGTAGCATATCCTTCATCCGATTCCATTGGGCATTGTAGGGAGGAAGATATAAATCCCAATCATAAGGTTCTGCACCATTTAAAAGTATATCTAGCAATCGTTGCTCTAAAGAATCTGTTAAAGAAAGGCCAAAAAAGGTTAGTCCTAATTTTCTCACAACTTGTTCACATGGCCATCCATCTTCATTAGAATTATAAAGTGATTGTGCAATTGAACTCACGTTTATATAAGAACCATAATTGCCAATAGGACTTTCACCAGTAATGAGAGAGCGAAGAATCACTTTTCGAAATGGAAAAGTATTTGAATTAATCCAGGAATGATAACCTATCCATCCATTCACGTCAGGCGGTTCAAACATTTGCATCCCTAAGGTATATTGGATATCAGAGAAAAACCTATTTGGAAAATTTTGGTTTTCCATATTTAACCGTTTGATAGTTCCTGTTATCATTTGATTTGGATTAGAAATACTTGCACCCCAAAAAGTAGATTCATGAAAATGGTCACTTTTGAATAAAAATTCTAAAGCAGGTTTAATTTCATAATTATTGGACCTTAATATATCCGCCATTTCTGAAACAAAAGATTCATCAATAAAGTCATATACAAACCACTTGTAAAGTCTGTTACAAATATGAATAGCGCATTGATCTTGTTCTAGAATGATATTAATAATATCATCTCCTGTCCAAGGCCCAGTTTGGCCCAAGAATGTTTTATCTTCAAAATCGTGCCAGTCAGTCCACCAATATCCCCACCCTTCCATTGTATCAAAATCATAATTTGTTTGGACTCCGTTGGTTACATATCCAGTAAATGCCTTTGAAGCAGCGACAACATCATCCTGACTATAGTTGTTAATTCCCAGGGAAAATAGCTCCATCAATTCACGAGCAAAATTTTCATTAGGTGCTTGCTTTCTACTACCAGAAGTATCAAGCCAAATCATCATAGCAGGGCCAAACGTAATTTGCCTGAGTAGATCTTTAAAATTTCCAAGTCCATGTATTCGCAACATTTTATGTTGCTGGTACATTGCTTGCGGGTAAAACACCTTAGAATAACCAGTTGCAAAAAAATGATGCCAAAAAAGGGTTATTGTTTCAGCGATATTCATATTCTCATTCATCATTAATTCACTCCACCATCGTCGAAAAGAATGAATCCGATTATTATACGATTGAATGATAGCAGTTATCTCCGTAATGGATAGTGAGCTCCAATCTGGGAGCTCTTCATTAACCCAATCTCCAGGCTGTTCTGGCAATTCCTGAGTTTCAAGTAGTGTATTTACAATCGAGTTAAGCCCTGATGAAAAACAAGATTGTATTTCATCATAAGTCGGACCAGTCATTGTGCGGCTTAATAAATGTCTTGCAGCGCTTACAGTCCATTCTACATCCGCATTATTATTAATTTTTAATATTGGTTCCGTTGATTGTGGTAAATTATTAAAAGTGAGTGAATAATCATTAGATGGGTTTTCTTTAAGATATTTATAAATAACTTTAGCGACACGCGGTGTAGGCCAATGAGGGTTGAGCCGATCGAGGTCAGGACGAGGTGATTTTCCTCCTTTGATAAAGGATCTTCTAGAGATTTTCAAATTAGACATTAGAAAGAAATTTAAGAATAATTATCAATACATAACTACGGGGTATTAAGTTGCCAATATAAATTGTTGGATTAGGTTTTTGGCACTAAGCGGAATCTTGTGTCCCGCAGATAAAATATGAAGATTAACCTTGTAGTCCAAGCTTTGAAATAATTCCAATGCTTTTTCACTCTCTTCAGGATCAATGATCTCATCCTTATCACCATGAATTAATAAAATCTGTGTTCCCTTACTCTCAAGGGTAGCATCTATTTTAAAACGATCTTTATACTTAATAAATCCAGCAATGGGAATGACACCACCAGCGGAAAAAGGTTGCCTAATTATCCATTCCATAGCGAGACAGGCACCTTGGGAAAATCCTAATATAAAGATCTCATCATACTTAAATCCTTGATCAACCAAATCCTGAATTAAAGAATTAATAATTATAAAGGAGTCTTTATATTTCCAACCAGTTTCATCATTTCCATCAAACCAGGTAAAGCCACTTTTTTCTGATTTATAGGGCGCTTGGGGGATTATCCATTTTGTATCAGGTAACCGCAAAGATTTAGCTACGGGTTCCATGGAGGAGACATCTCCAGTCCATCCATGGATAGCAATGACCGATTTTCGGGGTGAGCCAGATGTTGAAAAAGTATTTAAAATCACTTATTAGTATTCAACGCAGCAACAATCTTCAACAATTGAAACATCTTCGAAATCAGTACCATCCATTTTAACGCGAATGCATTTACCGATGTCATTCAAGCTAATATTTTTTTCAGTTAGATTTGTTGTCCCAATGTTATCAGTGGTAACCTCTGTAAAAATATAACCATCAATAAGCCCTCCGCCACATTCAGTGCAACTGGAATCGGAATTACTACCACCACAATTAATAAAAAAGATTAACAAAAATATTGATATTAAAATTCGGTTCATATTTATTCCTCGGTTAGTGTCATGAGCCCGGTTTCCGGATGCTCTCAAATTCATCCATTCTTTGTTGAAAATCTTTCAGGTTCCTGGCTTGCAACAGATGGCTTATTTTAATGTTTTCTTTCAACGTAACGGTTGGTTTCTCCCCGTAATCGTGGCCAGGATAGATTCGTGTATTTCCATCCATCGTCAGAATCTTATTATACACAGAATCATAAAGAGCGGCAATATCACTTTTAGCCGAGATGACTCGTCCCGTACGGCCAACGAACAATGTGTCACCGGTAAATAAAATCGAATCCAAGTGGTAACAGATTGAGTCATAATAATGGCCCGGTGTATGGAGTGCAATGAAAGACATTTCACCAACCTTGAAAGTCTGGTTATGTTTTAAAGGCTGAAAATTAATACTATCCGGATATTTTTTTGTTTCTGGATGACCCAAAACGATCATTTTTGGATAAGCTTTCACAATCTGATCCAAATAAGCGACATGATCGCCATGAGTGTGAGTCAGAAGTATGGCCCAGGGTTGATTATGAATCAATGGGGAAATTCGCTTAAATTCTATTGCAGCATCCACGATCAATTGAGCGCCCGTTCTGCTACATGTAACCACGTAAGAAAAATTTTTATCAAATCCACCTAAAAGGGAATGAATTGAAAAATCGGTCGTTGGAATCATGAATTATTGCATAATGATATGTTAAAATTCTGTAATATTCAGGCATTGAACATAACACTATTGAATCACAATTCTATTGATCAGTTTTTAAGGGGACTTCAAACATGCAAAAAAGACAATTGGCATGGTATCTTATTTTTGGTGGATTGACAATCATTTTATTGTCATTTGTCACCACAATATTATCATTCATTGGAAATCACCCTATTTTGGGATTAGCTTTAATCGCCATTGGAACAGGTGTATTTCTTTTGGTTTTTGAATCGCAAGATTCATGATAAACTTTATTTCATTTTCTTATTTAACTATTTAATCATCAAAGGATACAACACTATGAAACATGGAATATTTCCATTAATCATTCTTATTTCAGTTGGATGCGGAACGGATACTAAACGTCCAAATGTTACGACATTATCAACTTTTAAAGATTCAACCAGTTACGCTTTGGGTGCAGATCTTGGTACTAACCTAAAACAACAAAAAGTTGAAATTGATTTTGACTTTTTTATGGCGGGACTTTTGGATGGAATGGAAACGGATGTGGTTCTTTTAGATAAAAACCAACGCAGAGAGATGATGGTAGCACTCCAGAAGTTTGTTCGTGAAAAAGCTAATGAAGCAGGGAATAATAATCTGAAGGCCGCAGATGAATTTTTAGATAAAAATATAGCTGAAAATTCAGATGTAAAAGAAACACCTACAGGGTTACAATATAAAGTTCTCTTGGAAGGTGATGGGGAATCCCCTGGAAAAACAGATAAGGTAAAAGTTCATTATGTCGGTCGCCTTATTGATGGGTCAGAATTTGACAGTTCAATTAAACGGGGTGAACCTTCATCTTTTGGACTGAATCAGGTCATCAAAGGGTGGACTGAAGGGCTACAACTCATGAGAGTTGGCTCCAAGTTTGAATTTTATATTCACCCAAATTTGGGGTATGGGCCTCGTCCAAAACAAAATATTCCGCCAAATAGTCTTTTGATATTTGAAGTAGAATTACTAGAAATAATTGCTGGCAAATAAACAATTAGAATTAATGGTTAAGAGTGTTATCCAAGAAGCCTTTCTGTATAAAGCCAAATTCTATTTCACCAAATTATTTTATGCCAACTAAAACGAAAAACAAATTACTTGAAGGTGCACTTTCTTTAATAGACAAGAAGCCATTCCATCAAATTTCAACTAAAGAAATTGCCATAGAATCTGATGTTGCTGAGGTAACCCTCTTTAGACATTTTAAAAACAAAGAATCCCTTTTTGAATTTCTTGTAATTAAGTTTTTCAAAATGATAGTTGGCTTTGAATCAATTAAGATTAAAAATGAAGAAGATTTTCGAAAGGAATTAATAAAATATTTTGGTGATTCAATAAAAACTAACCCACTTCAAAGGAAGCTATTTAAAATATTCTTATATATAGGAATGTATAGAAAAAAAACATTTTTTAAGTATGCTAATATGTTTGAGAGCCAAATAGCCGGACCTATTGAAAAAATAGTTGATTATGGTAAGGAGCACTGGGGCTATAGAAAGGATATAAACACAGATATTACTGTAAGGCTATTAATTAACAGTATTGGATTTTTTAATATCATACAAAATGTTTTTTTGCTAAGAGAAATCAAATCATATGATTTTAATCAAGTTATAGAGATTGGGGTTGACAATTTTTTAAAGTCTCTTAAAGGATAAATCCTTTGTATTGTTTGTAAGTAATTACTTACATTTCTGTATACAATTTTCTATAAGTGGTTAATGCTTTAGAGATTCTTTAGTTAATTTTTTTTCGGACGGGGTTATCATTTTTATTTGTCCTCTTCTTTTTCAACCCCGTTCGAAAGAAAAATTTATAGTAGTTATTCGTAAAAAGTAAAAATATGTTACCCCCACATTCGTGGGGTTTTTTGTTTGTATAGATGATATGTAGATTTTGGGATGATTTACCGCATCACATTACTATTTTTTATTTTATTGGCAGCGAAGATTATAGAATTGGAAGATGTTGCAGAAACAAGCGAATTATTAGCTATTATTCTTGTTATAGTGTTTATTGCTGTACCAATATATTTGATTTTTAAAATTCTACAAGAGATGCAAACATTAATAAAAGAAATACACTCTACAGCAAAAGATAAAACAAAAAAAATATAAAATATATTATGGTTGAAAGTTTACCGCATAGAGGATGTAAGGTAAATAAACTGAATTATCAATATTAAAATATAATTAATAACTAATTTTTATGAGTTATATAAGCAAAATGAATAAATTCAAAATTCGGGTTATCACAATATTATTTTTATTATCATTTATTATTGCCCAACCAACCATTGATTTAATTGAACCGGCATTTGGTGAAATTGGAAGTACAATAACAATAAGTGGTGAAAATTTTAGTTCTAACTCTATAGGGAATATTGTGTTTTTCAGTGGATTTGAATCAAATGTCCTAAATGCTGCAGAAAATGAAATAATTGTATCAGTCCCTTATGGAGCTTACTATACACCCATCTCAGTATATACAAATGGACTTTATGCGACTTCCAGTCAATGCTTTAATGTAACATTTAATGCCACAGAAGAACTGACAGTTGCTCATCTCAGTAATCAATTAG
>CAZCHA010000004.1:0-36245 GCA_964498175.1 uncultured bacterium | reverse complement strand
ACAAGTATTTTAATAATGGAATGGTTTCAGGGATTAACCATGATATGAAGCAGATCCAAGGTGGCGCTATTATGGTTGGGTATGGATCTGCAAGTTGGGAATAACAATATAATCATTCGTTTTTTAACTTTAATAGTTGGACTTTCTTATCTTATTGCGGATGGGAATCGAGATCCATCCTTTGAATTCAATTATATCAGTTCTGAGATTTATGTTGGTGCAGATTCTCTTGGAACATTCAATGGTACTATTCATAATCTGTCTTCAGACACTATTACTATAGTTGTTGTTAGACGGGTTAATGCACTCCCCAATAATTGGACATCATCCGTTTGCCTGGATATGATCTGTTATAACGAAGCCATTGATAGTGTTTCAACCCAAATAGGGCAGGGTGATTCCACCGACTGTGGAGTTTTAGCATGGATAAACGGTTCAGGAGCAGGGACTGTTCAATTGGATATTTTTGATTTGAATTCAGATGAACATTTATCCCTTGATGTAAATTTTTATGCAGGTAATGTTGAAATAAGCAAAGACCTTATAAGCCCTAACCAATTTTTACTATTTCCAGCATATCCGAATCCATTCAATCCTGTGACAACAATTCGCTTTAATATTATTACAGAAAATCAGAATTCTACCTCACTGCAAATATTTGATGTCAAAGGGAGACCAACAGCATCACTGGTTAATAGGGTGTTGCAGTCTGGAGAATATAAGATCGCCTGGTCTGCTTCAGGGATGCCCAGCGGTATTTATTTTGCAGAATTAGTCAGCGGGAATTTTCGCCAAGTTCAAAAACTAGTATTGATGAAATAATGTTCTTTTATATTGTTAATTTCTTTAAAACTCTTAACATTTCTTGATATTCTTTCTCTTCAAACAACCGAGTAAGGAAAACGATCTTTCCGGTTTTATCGATTACCACATTTCGAGTGACACCTGCTTCTTTATTAGCAAATAATCCAAAAATGTTTGCGCCTGGATCCAATGCAAGGGGATAGGTGGTCCCGATCTGTTTTTGAAATGCAATAACGGTTTCCAATGGCTCATCCCTATCAATGCCAATAAGCAAAACATTTTGATCTTTATATTTCTGCCAAACATCTTTTTCGAGATGTGGCATTTCCAGGCGACATACAGAACACCAACTTGCTGTGAATTGAAGAATTACAATCTGACCTCGTAGCTCGGAGAGTTTAGTCTTTTGACCATCTATGAATTCCATTTCAAAATCTGGTGCCATATCGCCTACTTCTACTATATAGCCCCTGTCACCTGCAAAAAGGAAAGTCGAAAGAATGAAGAAAATTGAAATCTTAATCTTCATTCTTAATCCAGGATCTTTTCTTGCCAGCAGGCTAATATTTTATAGATCAAACCCTTGCTCCTTCATCCATGTATCATTGGGGAATTTGGTCATATAATTTCGGATTCCATCGGGTAGAAGCACGAGACATTTTTGTCCTTTTTCCAACTGGGGTGCAGTTTGGAGAGCTGCAATCATGGCAGATCCAGATGACCCTCCACAAAGTAAACCTTCTTCACGAATTAAACTGCGTGCCATAAGAAAAGACTCTTCATCTTTTGTTTTTACATATTCATCTATCAAGGAATTATCTAAAACATCTGGGAAAAAATCATATCCAATTCCTTCTACTAAATATGATGAAATTTCAGTTCCACCACCTAAAATAGAGCCTACAGGATCTGCACCAACAATCTTAATTCCAGGGATTTCTTCTTTCAATCGTTTAGCCGCACCTGAAATAGTGCCACCGGTTCCAACACCCATGACAACCATGTGAATGTCACTTCCGAAATCATCAAGAATCTCTTGAGCTGTACCATCATAATGTGCATTAGGATTTGAAGGATTAGCATATTGGTCCAAAATATGAGAATTTGGAATTTCTTCATTGAGTTTTTTAGCAATACCAATGTGACTTTCTGGATCATCAAAAGCTGCTTCTGTGGGTGTTCTTACAATTTCTGCGCCCAACGCTTCTAAAGAAATTTGCTTTTCTTGGCTCATTTTTTCGGGCATAGTAATGATGCAGCGATATCCTTTCACTGCTGATGCAAGTGCCATCCCTTGTCCAGTATTGCCTGACGTTGGTTCTATGAGTGTATCTCCAGGTTTTATACGCCCGGATTTTTCAGCATCTTCTACCATGCGCCACCCGATTCGATCTTTTACAGATCCGCCAGGATTAAAAAATTCACATTTAACAAACAGATCGCAATCCAATTCTAAACCGATTTTATTTAAACGAACAACCGGTGTTTTACCAATTGTATCTAAAATGGAATCAAAAATCATATTAAAATCCTTATAAAAAGTTCTCTTTTTAAATAAATCTCTGGGAATAAATTACAGGACGAAAAACCCTCTTAACATGAAAAACATCCTTGATTAATTCATCCAAAAAACTCCCCGGTCCATTTATTATAGACCTAAAAAATAAATTTCAGGAAATTGCAGGGGAAGATCAACTCATTGATCGGTCAGAATTTCGAAATGGACTTGAGATATCAAACGAAGAAATTTCAAATAGACTTTTTGACATCTTTGATAAAGATAAGAGTGGTACCATTGATATAACAGAGTTCATGAATACCATTGAAACCGTCATTAATGGCTCTGAACTAGATAAAATAAAATTTGCTTTTAATCTCCATGATCTGGATGATAGTGGGTTCATTGATAAACCAGAATTAAAGATTTTGATTGAACAAAGTTTTTTGGAGAATAATTTGGACTATGATGAATTCCAAATGGACTTGCTTGTTGATGAATTTTTCAAACGGTCTGATACGGATCACAGCGGGTCGATCGATTTTGGTGAATTTCTTGAGGTAGCTCATGCTTATCCTGATTTCATATCCGGATTTGCAGTGAACCCTGTTAGTTGGCTTATCCCGGATCGATATGAGAATTTGGAAATAGATAAGCAGATTAGAGGAAAAAATAAATTTAAGAGTAGCATCCAGGTTCAAGATATTGGTATCCTTCAATGGCTACTTATCCCAAGGCTTATTTTCCTATATAATATTCTCATCAATCGGAAAAAGAACCGTACCTTTGTCACTTTAAAAGCGATTCATCTTTTACCTTCAAAAATTATTGAGCTTACTATTTCTACGCCGAATGGCTTTACTTTCACTCCTGGAGATTATGTTTATGTCAATTGCTCCCAAATATCGAAAATAGAATGGTACCCATTTAATATTATTAGTCAAACTAATGACGGTAAGCTTATTCTGCATGTAAAGTCAAATAATCGCTGGACAAAAAAACTTTACCGTGAAACAGTAGAAGGACTAAATCAGAATGAAGAGTTAAATTGGGATCTAAGAATTGATGGTCCCTATGGATCATCGAGCAATAAGATTCTTCAATCGGAACATGCGATTTTAGTTGGTGCTGGACATGGAATCTCACGAATAGCACCCATTTTGCAGGATATCGCAATGAGATCAAGAAAAGATCCAGATAATATAAAACTGAAACGGATTGATTTATATTGGTTAAGCAGTGATGACCATTATTTTGAATGGTTTACTAAATTATTACATGAAATTAATTTCACTGATGCAGACACTTTTTTCCATTATCATATTTATTTTGTAGATAAGCAGCCCGAAAATATGAAAGAAAAAATGATGTACATTTCCACAAATATTTTAGATAAAGAAACAGACGTGGTTCTGATTGATAATTTGTGGGGAAAATCAAGTTTTGGTAATCCTGATTGGTCAAATGAACTGAGGGAGTTGCAGTCTCAAAATGAATCAAGAAAGTCTAGATTGTTTTTCAGTGGTCCCCGAAACATGAAAGGGAATATTCAATCAGAATGTAAAAAACTGAATATTAGCTATCATGAAGGTGACTTTTAATCTTTATGGGCCTATTAGAAAGTAAAGTTGCTGTCATAACTGGAGGTGGACGTGGCATTGGTAAAGCAACGGCAAAGCTATTTACTAATGAAGGAGCTGTGGTTGTTATTGCTGAATTTGAAGAGGTTTCTGGTCAATCAACTGCCAGTAAATTAGGTGCGCACTTTATCAAAACTGATATTAGTAATGAACAAAGTGTGAATGCGTTATTTGATTATGTATCATCAGAATTTGGGCAGTTAGATATTTTGATAAACAACGCAGGAATCCTTGCTGATAGTACCCTAAAAAAACTTGACCCTGATAGTTTTGATGCTGTAATGAATGTGAATCTTCGCGGTGTATATTTATGCGGAAGAGCTGCAGCAGACATAATGATTGAACAGGGGAGTGGTGTTATCTTGAATGCATCATCTGTTGTTGCACATCATGGTAATTTTGGTCAAACCAATTATGTTGCAAGCAAAGCAGGTGTTATCGGAATAACAAAAGTGTGGGCCCGTGAATTAGGGAAAGATGGTATCCGAGTCAATGCGGTTGCACCAGGATTTATACAAACAAATATGACAGCAGGAATGCCTGAAAAAATCGTTGAAATGATGGGAGAAAAGGTGCCCTTGAAAAGATGGGGGCAGCCGGAAGATGTTGCTAACGCTTATACTTTTTTAGCCAGTGATGAAGCTAGTTATATCACTGGAGCAGTTATGAATGTAGATGGTGGAGTCGTTGTTTGAATAAACACAAAGAATATAAAAGTCTGATTATTAAAATATTTTAAATGTTTTTATATCTTTTTAAATAACTCGCGATTTGGGTTATAAAAAAGGTCAGCCATAAGGCTGACCTTTTTTATTCATTCAAAATAGGAAGGACTAACTAATCTTAATCTGTCTTTCTTTAGGAAGGGTGACTTCTTGTTTTGGAAGTTCAATAGATAAAGTTCCATTTTTAAAGCTGGCAGTAATTTCTTCTTCTTTTACAGTTTCAGGAAGATTGAAAGTACGTAAAAAAGAACCATATTGGCGTTCACGATAGTGATAATTATCGCTTTCTTTTTTTTCGTCAAATTTCCTTTCACCGGAAATAGAAACAATACCATTGGCAACATTAACATTTACTTCCTTTTTAGTAAGCCCAGGAATATCTGCATTTATAGTAAATGAATCATCTGTCTCTTTTACATCAACTGGGGGTGACCAATTTGTTTTAGAACGAACTGGAAAGTTCCAGTCGTTTTCAAATACATTACTGATCATTTTATCCATATCATCAAAGATTGATGTGGGTCTGGGGGACCATTTTACTAAAGTCATTTTTGACTCCTTATTTTGTTTGTTAAATAATCAAACATCTCCGGCAAATTAAATGCCAACCATATAATGATGTATAAAATAGCAGATTGAATGTAAATATGGCGTAAATGAACAGAAAAATCATAAAGTGGCGTGACGATATGTCAAAGAAGTATGACGGAAGGAGCCACATAAATGATAAATTGTTCCAAAAAAATTAAATATCAGTGTCGTTGATAAAAGTCCATAATCAAGAGTAATTTCCCTGCCTATGAATTTGAGTAATTTATAATAAATGTCTGAATTAGCTCTTTTTGGTGGAAGCCCCATTAGAACAAAATCATTTCCATCCTGGCCAAGAACTTCGGATGCGATTCGAGAGCATGTTCTAAATACCCTGAGTAATGATAAATGGGGTATTGGCAGTAAAACTATTGCTGAATTCAACAATAGTTTTGCTAGCTATCATGATGCCAAATATTGCATTTCTCTCCACAGTGGCACTTCTGCTCTTTGGGTTGCGTTAAAAGCTGCAGGGGTCAAAGCCGGTGATGAGGTTATCATTCCTGCTTACACATTTATTGCTACATCCACTGCTGTTCTCATGGCAAATGCAGTGCCTGTTTTTGCAGATATTGATCTTAAGACCGGGAATATGGATCCCAACGATATAGTATCGAAAATAACAAACAAAACAAAAGTGATCCTGCCTGTCCATATTGGTGGCTCACCTGTTGATTTAAAAGCAATCAAAATACTTGCTGAGACACATAATTTACTGGTTATAGAAGACGCAGCTCAGGCACATGGTGCAAGGTATGGAGATAAAAAGGTTGGTGCAATTGGTCTAGGTGGAATTTTTAGTTTTCAGTCATCAAAAAATATGAGTTCGGGAGAAGGTGGTGCTATTGTTACAAATGATGAATCATTTGCAGATGCATGTTTTTCTTATCATAATTGTGGACGGGTTCGCAATGGGGAATGGTATAAACACCATCGTTTGGGGAGTAATCTTAGAATGAGTGCTCTCAATGCAGCCATGTTAATTCCACAATTAGATACATTAGTTCACGATATGAATATCCGAGATAAAAACCGTGAATCCCTGGATGATTTTCTTAACGGGCTCAATGGGTTGACACCTATGGCAATGAGTGATGGTGCCACCCGCTCAGCCAACCATATTTATATCTGCAGGTACAATGAGACAGAATTTAGTGGCATTTCACGAGAAACATTTTATAAAGCCATGCAAGCCGAGGGTGTATATACGTATAAAGGGTATAACCCGCTATATAGGGAACCCTTGTTTATTACAAATGAAGAAGAATATCCATGGTTAAAGAATCGGAATTATGAATCTTTAAATTTACCAAATACAGAAATCTTTGCAGAAAAAGAAGCAGTTTGGTTGAAACAAAATCATCTTTTGGGCGATAAAAAGGATATTCAGGATGTGATGGATGCATTTGAGAAAGTAACATCTGCCATGAAAAATGACCCCAAACCATTTTTAGAATTCAAATCATAATTAATTGAGAGAAAAAAATGAAATCAGATATTGATATAAAACAATTATTAAGCGCTGTAGATGTGCCGGCCCAATGGGTTGGCCTTCGAGAAGTATATGAAGCTCATACTCCAAGGATGATCCGAGACGGTGTACCGGTGGCAAATGGTAGAGCATTTACACATGGCATAATGGTAGAAGTGTTGGTCAATGGGCAATTTGGCTATTATGGTACACCAAATATGACAGCAGTCGGTATTGCGTCTGCAGCTAAAAAGGCTTATCAACAGGCAGAGATTGCATCTCGCCATGCAAATTTCCAATTTGATGAATCTGCACGTCCATCCCATACTGGTTCCTATGCTTCTCCATTCTTGAAGGATAGAGAATCACTATCTGCTGGTAAACTGAATAAAATTCTACTGGAAGCGTACAATGAGCTTAAGGTCTCCGATAAAATAGTGAGTGCTTCATCTTTATGTCAGGTCATTGAAACTTCCTTCAGTTTTGTGAGCTCAAATGGAAGTGACATTAATCAAGATTTTCTCATGTTTGAATTTGACTTAAGCGCCACAGCCGCAGATGGTACAAATCAGCAAACTCGAACTTTTGGCGGCATGCGTGGAACCTGTCGACAAATGGGAATGGAATATTTTGATAAATATGAAATTTTAGCAAATGCGAATCGTATTGGCGAGCAAGCAATAGAGCTTTTGTCTGCTGATGATTGTCCTACTGGCGAAATGGATGCTGTGATTGCACCAGACCAAATGATGCTTCAAATTCATGAAAGCATTGGTCATGCACTGGAAGTCGACCGAATACTCGGCGATGAACGAAATTATGCTGGTTGGAGTTTTGTGAAATTAGAAGATTTTGGAAAACTGCAATATGGGTCGAAACATATGAATATTACTTTTGATCCAACATTGGAATCAGAATTTGCATCTTATGCATTTGATGATGGTGGATTGAAAGCAACGAAAGAATATTTAATTAAAGATGGTTTGTTGGTTCGCGGTTTGGGCGGACAAGAAAGCCAAATTCGATCAGGGCTGAATGGTGTTGCAAATTTCCGTGCAAGTGGTTGGAACAGGGCACCCATCGATCGAATGGCAAATATAAATCTAGAACCGGGCAATTCTTCATTTGAAGATTTAATTTCTCAAGTTGAGTATGGTGTCTATATGGAAAGCAATAAATCTTGGTCCATAGACGATTATAGGAACAAGTTTCAATTTGGGTGTGAATATGGGAAATTGATCGAGAATGGGAAAATGACTAAAACAGTAAAAAATCCTAATTATAGAGGGATTTCCAACCCGTTTTGGCGAAGTCTGAAAGGTGTAGGGAATTCAGATACATTCGGTATTTATGGTACGCCTAATTGTGGAAAAGGCGAACCGAACCAGGTTATCCGAGTGGGACATGCTTCACCAACATGTTTATTTGAAAATATCCAAATATTTGGAGGCGTTTAATCATGGAAAAAATATTTAATCAATTAAGTGATTCTCTTTTTTCTGAACTCAATAGTGATGAAAATCTGATTCTGTCTTTTGATGGGGAAAAAAGCCAGTTTATTCGATTTAACAATGCATCGGTTCGCCAAACCGGCTTGGTTGATGATGCAGATTTGAGTTTAAAATTTATTGTCAATAATAGAAGTGTACATGGTGGGTTTACCGTCTCGGGAAATTTTGATACAGATCTTGCTCGTGGACAATCTGAAATAGAACGGATGCGATTGGAAGCACAGGAAATTCCGGAAGATCCTTTTGTAGTTTTTCCTGAAAATGCTGGTTCCAGTCATGAAATAAAAACTGCAGATAGCCTTCCATTTGAGACTGCGGTGGACGCACTTTTACCGGCTATGTCTGGTGTTGATTTTGTAGGTATTTGGGCTAATGGCCGAATGTTTCGAGGGAATGCAAATAATCTTGGCCAAAAACATTGGTTTGAGACTGAATCATTCAGCTTAGATTATTCTTTGGTCACACCAGAACATCAAATGGTAAAGGGTTCATTTGCAGGTAATGATTGGCATCAGGCTGAGTATGAGTCCTATGTGAGACGATCACGGGAAAAACTATCTCTTATGGAGAGGAAACCGGTGAAGATCGATACAGGCGAGTACCGAACCTGGTTTGAATCAGCTGCCGTGGCAGACTTCCTAGGCATGTTTTCATGGAATGGAATTTCTGAAGCGTCCTTACGGCAAGGATGCAGTGGCTTTGGCCGTATGCGGCATGATGATGTTCGTTTATCACCAAAATTCTCTGTAATTGAAGATTTTTCTCCGGGTTTTTGTCCAAAATTCAATTCCAATGGTGAAGTTTCCCCAGAGAAATTATCTTTGATTGAAAATGGAGAATTGAAGAATACTTTGGTGAGTTCCCGGTCTGCGAAAGAATATGGTGTAGAATCTAATAATGCTGAATCAGGCGAATACATGCGTTCACCAAAAATGGCCCCAGGAAGTCTAAACCATAGCGATGTTGTAGGTGAAATTGGGAAGGGACTCTATTTATCTAATATTCATTATTTGAATTGGAGTGACAATGCTGGTGGAAGAATCACCGGTTTAACACGGTACGCATGTTTTTGGGTAGAGAATGGTGAAATTGTTGCCCCAATTAAAACCATGCGATTCGATGATTCTTTCTACAATTTTTTTGGAGAAAGGCTTCTTGAAGTTGAAGATAAATCAACTGTAAACCCGGAAGTGGAAACCTATGGTGGTCGATCTCTGGGAGCTACAACCTGTCCCGGAATTCTTGTAGATGATTTTGCGTTGACCTTATAATAGTAATATTATGCCAGAAATTATCATATTCATTCTAGGGGCTTGTTTAGGTGGTGGAGCCGTATGGTTTTTACGCCAAAAACAAATGGAATCAATTCAGGCTAGTCAGGAACAATTAAAAGATGCTTTTGGGAACCTTTCCAAAGAAGCATTGGATGCTAATCTAGATTCATTCTTGAAATTGGCAGAATCCAAATTTTCTGACCTTGTGGGAAAATCGGATAAAGAATTAGGAAAGAAAAAGGAATTGATAGATTCTACATTAAAAGAAATGAAAACGGATTTGAAAAGTTTATCTGATCATACAGTTGCTCTTAAATCCCAGATGGAAGAATCTCGGAAAAGTGTAGGCGAGCTATCGAATACCACTTCTCAATTACGGCAAATATTATCCAGTTCACAGGCCCGTGGTCAATGGGGTGAACGAATGGTGAAAGATATTCTTGATTTTATCGGTCTGGTTGAAGGGATTAACTATTCAGAGCAATCTCAAGTATCCGATGGGGCAGAAAGGCCTGATTTCACCTTTTTCCTTCCGGATGACAAATCCCTGAATATGGATGTAAAATTTCCACTTGCGCACTATGAGAAATATGTGGCTGCGGAGAATGATTTAGAAAAAGATGCAGAAAAGAAGGCATTTTTAAAAGATGTTCGGAATCGAGTAAAAGAAGTGGCAAAGCGTTCTTATATTAATCCGGAAGGCGGAACAGTGGATTATGTTTTATTATTCATTCCAAATGAAAGCATTTATGCATTCCTGAATCAGGAAGACAGTGAATTAATTGATTTTTCCCTGGAAAATAAAATTCTTCTCTGTTCGCCAATAACTTTATATGCAATCTTGTCTTTGATTCGACAAGCTGTTTCCAGTTTTGCCATGGAACAAAAAGCTGGAGAGATGCAGGCACAAGTTGGGGTATTTGCAAAACAATGGATAAAGTTTATAGAAAAGTTGGATGCTTTGGGAAAAACCCTGGGTACTGTTTCAACCCATTATGATGAATTAAGAGGTACAAGACTGCGTGCCCTGGAAAAACCTATGGATAAGATCAAAGATCTGCAGTTGGGTGGAAATGATGTAAAGGAAATTGAAGAATGAAAAATTACAAGAATGTTATTGAGATAAGTTTTCGAAGAATCAACCAAGGTATTTTTAGTATTCTTTTATTAATTGGTGGTTGCGTGGCACCGCCGGATTATTCAGACGGGTTATTAGAAAACATACCTGCCATTGTGGATGAAACAGATTATTTCTCATTATCATTATTAGGTGACGATTATTCTGAAGAAAAGGAATGGGAACTTTCTTTAACATCAGACAGCACAGATACAATTTTAACCACATTGGTTCTCGCCGATTTAAATATAAGTAATACAGATTCTTCTATTCTGTTTATGATGAATGATTCCGGCGACACCATATTTCAGCCAATATTGCTGGGAAATATTGTTTGGAGTAGTGATATATCCGTTAATTTAATTGGCTCACCAAAGATAATCTCATTAAAAGGTGATAATTTTACCGGTCGCTTGGAATACCAGATTCTGAAGAAATAATTTCATCTAATCAATCATCTTCCCAAGCCGGGCAAACCAGACTTTTATAATCACATCGATCCTTCATATATTATTTTTTACATGTGGATAATAGGTGAAATTATTATATTATTTGCATTGATATAAAAAAGAAAGATTGGTATTATCGACTGGTACCGCATACCATAAATAACTGAATCTGCACTAGAATATTCTTTTTAATCAAAGATAAAGGAGTATCTAATGATAACCTGCAGATACCAGCAATTCTCTCTACTAGTTATTCCCCTTTTAATTATTTCACAAGGATGTCAAAACCCTGCTGTTACAGATGTTATGAATCAGGTACAGGCTGCTGCTCAACCATCACAGATAATGCCTCAACGATCAAGCAATACCCAGCAGCCAGCCCAAACAACATCCAACGCACCTGCTCAGCAATTTATAGATATCCATGCTCTTGGAAAAAAAATAACATTGCATACTGATTTTGGAGAATTCTTGGGTCATCTGCCTAAGGGCAAAGATAAATCCAGAGTCTACTTAGCCCGAATCGATGATTTCCCCCTGGGCAGTGGTTACATGGGGCTAGATAAATGGGATATGGCATTGGAAACTGGGTTTATAGATGGGCTTCTTGACAAGGGATTGACAGTTGCAGAAAAACTGGATCATGTGAATCCGAGGAATCCTTCTGAATATATAGGCACATCTCCACAGGATGCATTTTATATGCATGGCATTAATCTGGAAGATTTGGATTTGATTCGCCGTGATATTAAGGCGCCGACATTATTGACATATCAGATTATGGATTTTTCTAAAACAGATTATACAGTTGTTGCCTATTTAAGGATGGTAGATATCAAGTCAATGAAAGTACTTACATCGGGTATGATTCATGTTGGCGAAAGAGCCAGCCTTCCTGCAGAAAAAGAAATGAATGCTTTTAATGATGCTTATGATATTGTAAAAAGTATAGGGGATCTTCCTACGTCTGTATTTGGGAAAGACGTTACCCTGGGGCTATTAAATTCAGATATTCTCAATATAACGGGTGGCTATAAGAATGCGCCGTCCAAGAAGGCGATGGCTATTGAGAATGGCATTATTACAGGCCTGATCCATAATGAGAAGTATAAGGATAATCAACCTGTTATTATGGAAAAAACATCAGGGTTTAAGCTAAAGTATCCACCTGTTTACAATAGTATTGTTTTTAATACCAGTCCGATTTTATATGAACAATGGTCAGAATTCCTGGCTGAAACAAATTGCTCTGTATTGATGATGTATCGATATATACCTGATAATGGTTTATATCTTAAACTCATTGATACGAAATCGAATGGCAGGATACTTTATTCCAGGGCATTTGTCTTTAATGGAAGGACAGATGAAGGGATCATTGAGAACCATAATATTGTAGCCGAACAGTTCAAGGCAAATGTAAATATTGGTTTGCTCAAGGATAAAAAGATCCTAATCCTGGATGGGGACAAACAGGCAGTTGAATCTCAAACATATTTTCAAATTCAGCCTTCCTTTAATGAGATGAACCTTTCTATTGAAGAAGGAATGATGACAGCACTTATAGATGAAAAAGTATCCATTTATGAGAAATTGAAAACACTATATCTTAAGAGACCATGGATGTATAATGAAAAAATATTCAACCTGAATCCATTGTACCTCGATGACTGGAGCCAGTTGAAAGAGTTTGGTGTAGAAACACTGGTCGTCTACAATAATTTGATACCTTACGAGCAGTTATCATCCACGAGCCCTGATTATAAGAAAGTAGCTATTGGCGTAAGGATCATTGATATCAATACAGGTGATATCCTTGATGTCAGCGAATTAACCAACTTGAATTAATCCATAAATATAATTGCTATTACGAGGAGCATTCTAATGAAGAAAAAAATATTTATCCTGGCCTTTGGTATTTCATTTATTTTAGCAAAATCATTTACCGTATCTGATCCACCCATGATCTACATATATCATTTTGTCAGTTACGATACAACATCTATCGTGCTGCATGGAGGGTTACAAGATGAAAGTCAAAATAAGAAACTGAGATTTCCACTTTTCAAACCAAGTGATTTTACACCTGGTGGCGATGACGTAATTGTAGGGAAACCATTAGATCCAAAGCTTGTTTCTGCAATGGTTACATCTGCAGTTGCAAAAAATACACATGTTAATATCGCGGGTGAATCCATACAGAATCGAATCAAGACCGATAATTTTATCAAGTTGGTCAAATCCTATGATTATCCAAAAAGGACTGATTTTATTTTTATTGGAGAGATCAATACGGTTGCTACCCAATATGAGATAGACCTAAAGCTCATTGATGTTTCAACCCAAAAAATAGTTAGTGCAGAATCGTTTAGCCTTCCATTTAATTCTATGAATGATCTCAGGATGATGATTGATGGGGCTGTTATGCCTTTAATGCAAACAATCGTTACTCCTTTTATTGGGAATGCATATGTCAGAGTAGATTCAACAAGCAGGGACAGAATTAGGTGGGATGATATTTCAATCAGACCTTTAAGGACAGTAGTTGGTTCAGATCTTAAGAAAACTTCAGAATCTGATTTTGCACCCTATCAGACTGAAACAATGCCTAATGCGTTTTTAAAAACCCATGATAAGTTATTATCAAAATATTTACCAACAGATTATAAATTGGTAGGAGGGGCATTTTTAGCGGGTAATTATCGTTTCAGGGCGTTTCTAAAAAACAATGAAAAACCATTTGAAACTGATTTTACCGTTAAGGCAGGAGACCTAAATGAGATCCACATGTCACTTCCCTATACACCTCCTCCAAAAGATACGGATGGCGATGGAATCCCGGATAAGGATGATGCCTGTCCGGAAACTCCTGGTGAGCCCAATGACGACCCTGATAAAAATGGTTGTCCGCCTCCTCCGCCGCCACCGCCGCCAAAATTATTTGGAAATATTACTTTACTCAATGTGTGGAGTGGCGTGGGGTTTGAATTAATACACCTTTCTGATGATGGTGATGAACTGATCATGTTGGGCGATAAGGATGATTATGGTACGCTCAATGTCGATTCAGAACCATATAATAACCGAGTCAACAAGGACAAAACATCTATTACAGTTAAAGAGTTACCACTCGGTACCTATGTGAGAAACAGTTTTGCACGTTCTGACGAACGTTTCCCAGGGAAACATTATGTAAACCTTTTCTCAGATAGTGATACCCTGAAACTGAATAAGGCTGCAATGACAATAAAAACAAAGATTGCAGATCAGAATAAGACAACAGGTCGAGAAGTGATTATTTATTTCGATCCATTTACGCCTGAAGAAGATGATGAATACAGACTTTTCTTGGGAGAAAGCCCAGTGGCATTCACCGTAGCAAGCATAGTAGGAGAATTACATATTGTTGGATTCCCTACAACATTTTCTGGTACAATCAGAGTTGAGCGAGAAGGATTCCAGGATGGTGTAGTAACCATAAAGAGTGGATCGAAAAAAACATACCTTATAGCAAATCTAAATAACGCTTATGATGATGAGGCTGAAAATACAGTACAAGGAAAGTTGGGTTCCTTATGGAAGTAAAATAGTGATCTTAACTATATTGTAGATGGAAGGGGCTGCTAATGCAGCCCTTTTCTTATTCTTCCCACGCTGGGCAAACCAGACTTTTATAATCACACCAGTCGCAATGCATTCCTGTTTTGGCATCAAATTCACGATTCCGGATCCCGGCTGCAACTTCTACTATTTTTTCTTTTATTTCACCAACTTGATCTGATGTAAATGAATGGCTTCGAACCGGTTTATCTTTATCACGTAAAAAATGGAGAGATGCTTCAATTGGAAGTCCACCAAGTGTTGGATCATCAGACTGTTCTAAATACATGGAATAAATTGCCAATTGAAGATTTGATTTTGCTGGTGAACTGGTTTTGCTTGTTTTATAATCCACGATAGCAGTTCCACCGTCAATTTGGTCAATTCTGTCAATAGCACCCCGGATCGTAATGGTTCCCAAATCAAATGCAAAGGATTCTTCTCTCGCTAATACACTGGGTGGATTTAATTGGACCATTCGACAGTAGCGAATCAGCATTTCTTTACCCTGTTCCTTGAATTTCTCTTCCCGAACCGTGTAATCAAATTCTCCCTTTTTCCATTCTTCATCCATCAACTGCAGAATCCGATCTTCTGACAATTCGGTTTCAGGTTCATGGAAGCGTTGTAAAACGCGGTGAATTATATTGCCAAAAACCAATACAGGTTTACTGGCAGTCTGGGGTACCCCATCAATCCGTCCGAGTCGGAATTTAAGTGGACATTGTTTATATGTCTCGATAGCGCTGGCCGAAAGATTGATCCGTTCCTGAATCCCAGGTTCAAATTGTATGGATATATCTTGAGCTAATTCAGTTTCCCAATCAGATTCTCCCAATTCAATCTTTTTACCAGATTCATGTTGATTAATAAGGGAGAGGGCATCGGAATAGTTTTTCACCTGATCATAATTTTCACGCGAAAGCGATTTTTGTAATTTCTGTTCATATTTTATCTTTAGATCGGAATAGGTTTTAAGATCTTTTTCTGGATCTGTCATGGGGTGGTCCTCCATCAAGGTATTTGGTAATTCTTTAATGAATTTGGATGTGGCTTTTTCAGGTGTCAGGATGTAGAGCTTTTTCTGGGCACGGGTCACAGCGACATAGAATAGGCGTCTTTCTTCCTGGTAATGGTGCTCTTTGGGTGTTAAATCAGTTCTTTCTGCATAAGCGAGCCATTCATCAGGTGGTCGGCTGATTCGCTTTGTAGAACGAAAATTGAGCGGAAAACTGCCACTCCGTTGAAAGGGTAGCAATACCACAGGAAACTCAGCGCCTTTTACACCGTGGACTGTATTAACGATTACACCTTCGAGTTGTCGGTAGGTAGGTGGTTTAATGGAAGGTAGTTTTCCCGAAGTCATCATAGCTTCTAAATAAATATTAAAAGAAAATAGGCTGTGATTACTTTTATTTCTTCGTGTGAAATCCTGGGCTCTTTTTAAAAGATCCCCCACATTCAATAGTACAAAATGATCAGACAGGTCGTATTTTTTTGCAGATGGTTTTAGAATCTTTAAATGTTCTGCGATTTCCCATAGCATTTCACCGGCGGATCGTTTTGGAGAAATATCTTTAAACTGTTGGATTGAAGATAGAATAGGCAGAATTGATGGAAAATTTTCTTGTAATGCATTATTTGATTTAATGATCTTAAGCCTGGGAGTAGGGTCCCGTTTATCGAAAGAGTGAAACAGAGAATGAGCCGTTTCATATCCACACCGTTTTTCAAAAATTCGGTATAAGGCAGAATCCTGATGCGTTCCATTTCCGATCACCTGGCACCATGCTATAATATCTCTGATAGAAGATATATTAAAAAAACTCGGCCATTTTGTTTGGACCGGTAATCCCGCCTGATTTAATGCATGAACGATGGTAGCAGATTGGGAATGTGTTCTGCATAAAACAGCAATATCGCTGTATTTATGTCCATTCTCAACCAGGGTCAATATTTCCCGGACAATGAACTCAACCTGCTCGTTTTTATTTCCCCAAAATCTAACAGGCTTAATTGCTTCAGTATCAACTTTAGACACCAAAGTTTTTTCCATCCTATCCACATTATTTTTGATACTTTCATTGGCAATATTCAGAATGGGTTGCGTGGACCTGAAATTCTCTTCCAAGGATACAGGTAAAAATCCAGGATGGTGACCATACCGATCTTTAAATGCCTGGATGTTATATGAATTGGCACCGCGGAAGCTATAGATCACCTGATCATCATCACCCACAACTGTTATAAATTTTCGTTCTCCAGCAACCAGAGCAATAATCTCGTTCAATGCATAATTATTATCCTGGAACTCATCCACAATAATGTGGCGGAATTGATCTTGAACTTTCTTAAGAACTAGAGGATCGGATTTTAATAGCTCATGGGCAGACAGGATCATATCACCATAATCCACCACATTGATCTGTTTTTTCCAGTTCTGGAATTTGGGATAAATATTTTTTATGTCACGAAGCTGATTGGCGGTCTCTTCTGTCATGAGTCCATCTTCATCAATATCTGGAATTTCCATTTTCCCCGGGTCGATCAATTCATCCCGCATACGGTTAAAAAAGGGAATAAGGCTATCTGTTACAGCACGCTGCGGATCTAACGGAAATTCGTCGGACTCAAATTGTAATTCATCAAATCGTTCCAGGAGCATGTGAATTGCTTCACTTTCATCAAATAATTGGGGAAGTGTACCATCACCGAATTCCTTTAATAGACTAAAACAAAAAGAATGAAAGGTGTTGACCGTCATCGTATGTGCGTTGGAACCTACACGATTAATGATACGGGTTTTAAGTTCTCTGGCAGCTTTTTCTGTGTATGTGATAGCGAGAATATGTTTCGGATTAACTTTGTAATGTTCTATGATGTATACAATCCGGTTTTCAAGTGTGAATGTTTTCCCTGTCCCGGCACCGGCCAATATCATAAGTGGACCGGGAGGGTGTGTTATAGCTGATAATTGTTTAAAATTCGGGGTAGGTATTTTTGTTAGCATTGCCATAAAGAATCATACAATAAAAAATATGTGGATAGAAAATAAGAAAGATTCTCTCAAGGATAAAATGGCAATGGTTAATACAGAAAAACTTTTTTAACCTTTGGCTATGGCGGGCGTCTTATAAAACGTAATGACATGCAAAATGACCATGAACTCATACAGGACTACCAAAATGGAAACTTATCAGCGTTTGATGAAATTGTCCGGCGCCATCTTTCCAATACCATTGGGTTCTTTTACAATATTACACGGGACCAAATGGCTTCTGAAGACCTGGCCCAGGATGTTTTTTATAAACTGTATAAACATCTTAAAAAATTTAGATTTGAGTCTGCATTTACAACCTATCTGTATAGAATCAATATGAACACAGTAAACACATGGCTCACTCGGAATAAATGGAAAAATTTTCTACTTTTGGAAGAAGCACCGGATCGTGGAGAGCGTGATACATCCCTGGAGAATGAATGGACACGAAAGGAATTATGGGATGCTATTGCAAAACTCCCTAAGAAACAGCGGACAGTGGTTGTGATGCGCATTGCCCAGGATTTACCTTACAAGGAGATTTCGGAGATTACAGGCATATCTGTCGGGTCAGCAAAGGTAAATTATCACCATGCAGTTAGTACACTCAAGGAATGGTTAAGCGATGAATAATTTTGAACAAAAAATATTAAACATGAAGTCCAGTACTCATCCCAGTGCGGACTCTGACCAATTTCTATCAAAATTGCATGGCCGGATTGAAGAAGGTGAGCAAAATCAAAAAACGATTATGACATCCTGCATCATGATATTTGTTGTTGGTTTTTTATCATGGTCTCAATTGGGTGTACCGATTAATGAAGAGATTTTTTATTCAATCGAAACCGAAGATTATTTTGAAACTGACTTTTGGACCATGTCCATGGATTCTCTGGAAGTAGACGAATCTTATACAGAAGATTTGGCTTATTTCCTTTTAGATGAAGGAGATTTATGGGAAGCAGTAGATTTATTAAATGAATTAGAAATGGAAGAAGAGGTATCATTATGAAGATATTATTAATTGTGGCAATAATGTGTGGTTTAAACGCACAAGATTTTGACCATAAGAACCGTGACCACGAACGATCCGAAAAACAGGACTTTGATGATCCAGATCGTGATCATATACGTTCCGAAAAAATGGAAATGATGATGGTTTGGAAACTCACTGAAGAATTGGCTCTTTCACCTGAACAAGCGGAAAAATTCTTTCCAAGATTTCGTCAGCATCGAGATGAATTAGATGAAGTGAAAAAAATGGAACGGGCCCTTGGTAAGGAAATGAAACAAAAATTAAAAAAGGATGAGGATATTCCTGAAAAAGACGTAAAGACAACGGTTAAAAAAATTACAGAATTAAGAAAAAAGCACGTGGACCTTGAAGCAAAATTTCTTCTGGGAATGGACGATATATTGTCTCCCAGGCAGTTAGCCAATCTCGGAATGTTCAAACAGAAAATGATGCGAAATATCGGTGGTGAACTCAGGGAAAATCGCGGCAAAAAATGGAAACGAGATAAAAAGAAAGGACGTCGTGGTGGTAAAAAACGACGTGGTTTTTAAACAAAACAAACAAAAGGTTACAAAAATGAAAAAACTATTATTCATAATAACTTCAATAACTCTGTTCATGTTCATGGGATGTGCTGATAATAGTTCAGATAGTACTGAATCATTACTTATAGCGCTATTAGATGCCGACGATGTGGCAGGATTAGACGGATTTGAAACGGATGGTGATGATGCTGAACTGGATCATGAATTTGGACTTGAAACTGATGGGGTGGGACGCATTATGACAGACACCCTGGCATTTGGAGAAGGGTATAGAATCCGCTTTGGCAGACATATTACCGATAGAAACAGAACGGTCGAATTCGATATTACCGGCGATACAGCCATTGGATTAGTCACTTACGTAATCACTGGAGAATTTTTTGTGAAAGCATTTGACACTACCGACCACACTCAAATTGATTCTATCAGTTTCTCAAAAGAGTTTACATCCAGTTTCGTTCGCAAGGTACGCTTTGTCCAATATGAAAATAATTCAAATCCTGATGGATACGTTTGGAGAGTAAATGCGCTTACGCCTATGGTTGGCGGCTCTGGAGATAAAGTATCGATTGCTTCATTAGCTGTGTATACACTTTCTGATAGTCTCGATCAGGGTGATCTGATTTATTTGTTTGAAGCCAATGGCATTGGAGATCTATTTATTGATCGTGATGAACTGCCAACTTTCACAGCATTTTCACCCTACCTGGTTGAAGTAACTGTAGAAAATGCAGGCCCGGAACTCACGATGGATAGCTCCGGTGTTGGCGAATGGGTATTCAAAAATTATGGACGGTCCAGTAATATGCGTGGTAGAAAATTCCTGAATGATAGAGGTATTTTTCTTGATGCTGTTACGAATGATAATATTCATACAGGAGGATGGCGATCCCATGGACCTGGTATGGGATTTATTCGCAATGGATTTCGTTCATTTTTCGAAACAGTGGATCTGGCAACCATTTTTGTAGATGATGGTGGTTATAATACAGCTGTATGGTCCATCCCTTATCGAGTTCAAAGACCTTAAATTCTTTTCATAGAATCCAAAGAAACCCCGTCATAGTTAAGCTAATAACTTTGGCGGGGTTTTTATTTTATTTCTTTTATCATTTCACTGTCATTTCGTTGAACTTTCTATACCTTGTAAAGGGTAATCACCTTTAATTTGCCTATCAATATTTCTGAATAAAATAAAAATGAAAACTTATAATTTTAGTGCGGGACCTGCTTGTTTACCAGATCCGGTCTTGAGTGCTGCCGGCGAAGCGGCCAAAGAATATAAAAGTTCAGGAATAAGCATCCTGGAAATGAGCCATCGTTCAGCGCCCATTGTGTCGCTTTTTGAAGAAACAACAAAGAATCTTCGAGTATTATTATCAATCCCTTCCAATTATCGAATTTTATGGCTGCAGGGAGGAGCATCCAGCCAATTTTCCATGGTTCCAATGAATTTGCTTTCGGAAGGCGGGACTGCTGATTATATAGATACGGGTGCCTGGTCATTCAAAGCCATAGCAGAGTGTAATAAGATCGGAACGGCCAATGTGATCGGCAGTTCGAAAGTATCCACCTACTCATATATCCCAAAGGATATTGAGCAAAATATTACTTCAGAATATTTTCATATCACCAGTAATAACACGATTTATGGTACACAATATAAAGAATATCCGAAAGTGGATAATCCTGATGGTTTTCTCGTAGCAGATATGTCTTCGGATATTTTATCCAAGCCCATCAATGTTTCAGATTTTGGTCTGATCTATGCGGGAGCGCAAAAAAATATGGGACCGGCAGGCGTTACGCTGGTCATCATCCGAGATGATCTCGTGGGAAAAAATTATCGTGAAATCCCAACTATGCTGAATTATGAGACTCATGTGAAAAAGGATTCCATGTTTAATACACCACCCGTTTTTTCTGTTTTTGTTGTGAATGAAACTTTAAAATGGCTTAGAGATTTGGGTGGATTAGAAGCCATGGCCGCCATCAATGAGCGTAAGGCGGGTAATCTATATTTGGAGATTGATAGAAATCCTTTATTCAAATCTCCAATAGCAGAAGAAGATAGATCACTTATGAATGTTCCATTCATATTTTCAAAAGACGAAATGGATGATAATACCTTTTTACAATTTTGTGACAAGCGAGGCCTTAAAACCTTAAAAGGGCACCGCTCCGTCGGTGGATTTCGAGCTTCTATATACAATGCTATGCCGGAAGCTGGTGTGGATACTTTAATTGCCGCAATGAAGGAATATGAAGTCATTAATTAATAATAAACAGCCGGCAGGATATCATTCGATAAAGTGGGATGCCACCAATAACTTTGGTGAGCCAGTATCTGCTGGCATGTACATTTATATGATACAAACAGGTGACTTTAGTCAGAGCAAAAAAATGGTACTACTAAAATAGGAATTCTAATGGATGATTCCTTTTTTCTCAAGCTTATCCAGTTTGGGTTTTATTACGTATAGGCAATAAGGTTGATACGGATTCTCCTGATAATAATTATCATGATTGTCTTCTGCATCTGAGTAATTGTTAATCTCCGTTATTTCAGTGACAATTGGGTTGAGCCAATGTTGGGATCTATACGCTTCTATTTTAGAGTTTTCAGCAAGCACTTTTTGTTCTTCAGAATGATAAAAAATAACAGATCGATATTGTGTTCCCACGTCCGCGCCTTGTTTGTTCAAGGTTGTAGGATCGTGAGCCTGCCAAAATACATTTAATATTTGTTGATAAGATATCTGGTCAGGATCAAATTCAATCTTGGCAACTTCTGCATGTCCCGTTTTACCGCTGCAAACATCTTTATAACTGGGGTTATCTACGTGGCCGCCTGCATATCCTGGCTTGACGGCTAAAACACCATCTACGCGCTGATATACGGCTTCTACGCACCAGAAGCATCCACCGCCTAATGTTGCAATTTCAGTTTGATTCATGGATGGTTCTTGTGAAAAAGTAAATATTGAGAAAAGATGAAAAAATAGGAGCGGGTACTTCAAGGATTTAAATGATGATTTGATAGATACCATCCACCGCGAGCGGATTTAACCAATATTTTAGTAATCCCGGTTTGGCTGGATGAATATCCAAATGGTGGATTTACTATAACCTGGTAAGAGCCTGGTTCATTGATCTGGAATGCATATTTTCCAAGTTCATCAGTTATACGCCATTTGGATGAACCGGCGATACGCACTTCTGCACCGGGAACAACTTCTAGTGTTTTGGCATCAAAAACAGTTCCATATATAATAGTAGGCTGCAATAAATTTTCATCTAGATATTGCGGTAACCCAGATGGCCCAAATACAGGTTTTGGAAAATAATCATCCATAATGTAGGCTAGGTTTTCATACTTTCCCAACTGCGGAACGTAACACCTTTCGGGGGCATAGTCGACTTCATTGACTTGCAATATGATATACCCTTTATCATCTTTAATTGCCTTCTTGGATTTGATTATAATTCTTTCAGCAGAAAAATAATCATTAATAATTGATAAGTAATAAAAAACACTTCCTTTTACAAAAAATGATTCAGCACGGGATTCAATAGTGGTTTTGGTCAGGTAGGGTATTCTTTGACCATCTGGTATTGGTCTCATCATAGGGTGAACATAAATATTGTTCAGGGAGTCTAATTCACCCGGATTGAGTTTTAAAGTTAATTCATGATAATCACGGGCTACAAACAGGATTTTTGGTTTCCAAACATAGCCAACATTTTCCATGGTGAAATTTCCGTTTTCATCTGTAATGGAAGACCCTTTTAACAGGTTATTACCACTTAATAATTCAACTTTTAAATTATTCACGGGTGTATGGTCTAAATTGTTTAATACTTGTCCCGATATGGTATTGAGTTGGAATTCAACAGTTTCCTTTGGCTGGGCGCTCAAGGTCGTTCCAATGATTGAAATAATGATTAAGAGACGTCTCACGGCAGAAAATCTACAAAATAATCGGATGATTGGTTATGCTTTGTAATAAGCTTATTTCAGCCAGCATTAAATTCCAGAACTAATATCAAATTTCGAAAGAATTGCCATCCAAATCATCATTTTAGTATGTTTATTTGTAAATTTTCGAAAGATTAATCTTTTTGTGTCAGCGTGGCTCATGATTAATTAATTTTCATTATGGACATGAGGAATTTACGACGATCAGATTTTGATTATTGGACTGCTATAAACACGCGCTGGCGGGATATGGATGCATTGGGACATTTGAATCATGCAATTTATTTAGAATATATGGAAACGGCACGGGTGGATGTTTATACCCAATTGGGTTTTACAGGAATCCGAAAAGACATGGATGAGAGTACCATTCTTGGCTCTATGGATGTACACTACTTATCCCAGGTAAAGCATCCTGCATCTTTGGATGTAGGACACAGGATCTGCAGGGTAGGGTCAAAAAGTTTTGATTTTCTGGCAGCAATTTTTAAAGACAATGAAGAAAAATCGGTTTGTTCTGCGCTATTCAAATTGGTGGCATTTAATTATGATTTAAATAAGGCGATCCCCGTTCCGGACCTTATTCGTCAAAAATGTCGCCCTGTTAAATGAATCCACTTTCTGCTTTTCTTCCTGAATCATGTATTCATGATGATTTGATCACCCGGTTGGCCTACACTCGGGATGCCAGCATGTATCGGCTTATTCCTGAAGCGGTGGTCCGTCCTAAAGATGACCAGGAAGTCAGGTCACTTTTAGAGTATGGCCGGAGTTCCGGAACACCAATTACATTTCGTACTGCAGGCACTTCATTATCCGGGCAATCAATTACCACGGGTATTATTGCAGAAGTCCTCTACGATTGGCAGAAATTTAAGATCCTGGAAAATGGTAATGCTATTTGGTCTCAGCCCGGAGTCAATGGTGCTGTCGCGAATAAAATATTGAACCCTTATCAACGCAGGATTGGCCCTGATCCTGCATCCATTAATTCGGCAAGGATAGGTGGTATTGTTTCTAATAATTCATCGGGAATGGTCTGTGGGACAGAATTCAATGCTTACCACACGCTTAAGGATATTGAATTTATCCTGCCGAATGGAAATGGGTATGATACTTCTGTACATGGCGAAAAGGAAAATTTTCTTCAAAATGAACCAGATCTAGCGACGGGATTATTAAAGATTAAAGCAGAAATTGAATCTAACTCAAGTTGGATGAGAAAAATTCGGGAAAAATACCGCATCAAAAATACGATTGGTTATTCTATGAACTCTTTTTTGGATTATAATCATCCATTAGATATTTTTTCACATTTATTGGTTGGAGCTGAAGGTACATTGGCGTTTATTGCTAACGTTACTTTAAAAACAATTCCCGATCCTCCTGAAAAAGGGACTGGGCTCCTATTATTTAATTCACCGGAACGTGCTGGAAATTGTGTTCCCTTTTTCAAAAGCATGGGCGCATCTGCAATTGAATTTCTAGATGATGAATCTCTTCGAACAGCACAGCATTTTGAAAATCCACCCTATGATCAAAACAGGGTGGAAAATGATGTTACTGGACTCTTAATTGAATACCAGGATAGTTCAAAAAATGAGATTGATCGATTGATTGAAGAATCAAAACAATTTTCCCAAAAGGAGTCATCGGTCATATCAATGAAATTAGTAACAGATCAACAGGATAGGGAAACGATCTGGAAGATCAGGAAAGGGCTGTATCCTACACTAGGATCATTAAGAAAAACAGGAACAAGCATCATAACAGAAGATATTGCAGTTGATGCTGAAAATCTTGCCCAAGCGATTCGTGGTTTAAAAAATATATTTCAAAAACGTGAATTTCAAGATGGTGTAATCTTTGGTCATGCAAAGGATGGAAATCTTCATTTTATTACATCCGTGGATCTTGATGATAAAATTGGAGTCCGAAATTATGAAGGAATGATGCGCGATCTTTCCGATATGACATTGACACAATTCAATGGATCGTTAAAAGCAGAACACGGAACAGGACGAAATATGGCCGCTTTTGTTGAAACAGAATGGGGAGGCCCACTTTATGAGATAATGTGGAAGGTGAAAAGCCTAACGGATCCATTGAATATTATGAATCCTGATGTACTATTGAGCCGGAATAAAAAGATCCACATGAATGATCTAAAGCCAATGCCCACAGTTCATGATGAAGTTGATAAATGTATCGAATGTGGTTTTTGTGAACGAATTTGTCCAAGCCGGGGATTGACTTTAACCCCACGACAACGAATCGCCGTAATGCGGGAATCTAAACTGCAAACCATTTCAAAATATGATATTGATAAATTCAATTATGCGGTCAATGAAACCTGTGCTACCGATGGATTATGCGAAATGGAGTGTCCCGTAAATATTAATACTGGGACAATGGTGAAATCCCTAAGACGCAATCCCAATTCAAAATTTGTAATTGTTAAATTTTTGAAAAATAATTTTAAAATATCCGTTTCATTCATCAGATTTGGATTAAGAATAGGTCAGTTCTTTGATAAATTATTTGGATCCACTTTTCTTTGGAAATTTACCCGTTCCATCAATACTATCTTTAAAACAACATTCCCCACATGGCCAAAGTATGGAATCAAAATAGCAAACACTTTTAATGCTGTTTCATCTTCAGATCATGATCCTGATTACATCGTATTCCCTTCTTGTGCCAGCAGGGTTTTGGCTGCAGATCAAACTGGTACGAGTGCTTCTGAATATTTGACCAAAATTGCTACGAATACTGATATTAAAATCAAGTATCTTGATGATTATTCTGAATTTTGCTGTGGTATGGCTTTTGATTCTCGTGGTCATAAAAGTATTGGGGAGGAGATGAGAATGAAATTAATGAATCGATTGAGAAATGAATCGGAAATGGGACGTATCCCCATCGTTTTAGATATGTCGCCTTGTACACAATTTATGCAACAGGTTTCATCTGATCTGACTATCCTTGATTCCGTACAGTTTATCCAAAAAATTAAGGATCAACTAGAAATAGAACAAAGTGCTGAGCCAATTTTTGTACATCCTGTATGTTCATCTCAAAAAATGGGTACGGGTCATGATCTTATGAAACTTGCAAATATGTGTTCAAAATCCGTGGAGACAACTCTGGAACCATTTTGTTGTGGTACAGGTGGTGATCGCAGTATCCGCTTTCCTGAATTGCCGCAAAATGCTGTTGATCAGTTAATGGATAAAATTAATTCACCAAAGGGAGTATCATCCAGCCGTACGTGTGAGTTGGGTTTGACAGAGTCAACAGGTGTAGCATTTTCATCCATAGAAGCATTAGTCTATGACGCAATTAAAAAGTAATTTTAATTAAGATATACATGAATCTATCATCATGACAAGAAGATTAACATTCATCTTTACATTATCATTATCCATAGCCCAATTGCAGGCAGATGTGATTGCCAGACTTGTTAAAGTTGAAGGAAATGTATACTTCAAGAGGATGGGAATGGAAACATTTTCGGAAAAAGCCAAAATTGGTGCTGCCATACTGAATGGAGATGCCATCAAAGTAGGAGAAACCGGTTTTGGTGCTATCATTTATCTGGATGATAGGACTATCCTTAAAATAAGAGAAAATACAAAGTTCAGTTTCATGGAAACGCAAAATACCCGAACGGTAGATTTGACACATGGCACCTTATTGAATAATGTGAAATCCGAAGGAAGAACCAAATCTTTTCGAATTCAAACACCTGTATCTGTAGCCAGTGTTAAAGGAACACAATTTGCAGCAATTGTCAGTCAGACTGGTGTGGATCAATTTATAGGCAAAGAAGGACTCTTTGAAGTTTTAAATATGATCAGTGGTGAAACAGTTTCAGTTGGACCAGGGCAAAAAGCGGTTAGTAATGCCACAGGTAATTTGGTCCAAGCGCCAGCTTCTCCAGAAGATTATCCTAACGATCCCGAAGTAGAAGAATACCAAGAGCCCGAGATAGAAGATGTTGATGAATCGCCAGATGAAACCAGACAGGAAAAGAGCCCAGAAACACCAGAAACATCTGAAAAAATAGAAAGTGTAGAATCTGAAGAAACACCCGAAACCCCGGAAGAGTCAGAAGAAATAAAATCAGAAGAATCTCCGAAACTTGAAGAAACACCCGAAACCCCGGAAGAAAGCGCTGGAGGCACACCCCCTAAACCATTCGGTATGGGCATGGGCATTGGTTCTGTAACTTTGGATGGCATTCTCTATAATCAATTGGCACTACGTCCTGAAATCAATATTGGCAAAATCGGATTTGGGTTAGACCTGGTTCTGTACCTTGATTTTGAAGGTAATATTCGTACCGAAGATTGGGAAATTGCTGATGATCCTTCCAAATTATTGGATAAAATATTGTACATTAAATATGGGCAAAAAACTGACCCGTTGTGGGTGAAATATGGCAGTATTGAAGGAATGACATTAGGGAATGGAGGGTTATTAAATAATTATTCCAATATGATGGAATTTCCCACTGTCCGTCGAATTGGATTCAATACAGGATTTAATTTTGGACCTGTAGGTGGTGAATTATTCTTTGCTAATCTTAAAGATTTTTCACGTGGGGGAACTTTAACAGGATTAAGAGCAACTTATACAGTATCTGAAAGTTTCCCTTTGACAATTGGAATCAATTTTGTAACAGATGCCAATATGTTCTCAGGCCTTAAAGATAAGGATGATGATAAATATCCAGATGTTTTTGATGATTTCCCTGATAGCTCGAATATTTGGAATGATACTGACGGAGATGGCATACCTGATCCCCATGCTGGATTGGATTCATCTCGTTGGGATATTGATGCCGATGGCGATAATCTATTTGATTATGGTTTCGAAACAGATACATCCATTATTTTAAAGGCTAAACCCTTTAGCTTGGAAGATAATAAAGCAGCCGCAAAGGGTTACTCTATTGATATTGGTTATCCCATTTTAACGGGTAAAGTTTTCAGCCTTGGTGTTTATTCCGAATTCAATAGTTTGCACTTTCCTTCTGCAATAACAGCAGACTCAACTTTTAATCGTATTGAAAGGTCTGGAACAGGAATTACTATTCCTGGTATTCGAATGTCCTTATTCAGTTTATTGAATTTAACTGTGGAGTATCGAATCGCGAATGGTTCTTTCGTGCCCAACTTTTTCGACCAATCCTACGATTTGACGCGGGTGGTTACATCATCAGTGGGAGATTCTACAACAATTATGACAAAGGATATGTTTATATTCGACGAGAATAGTAATGATTTTTCATCTTCTGGTGTTTTTGGATCAGCATCCCTTAATTTATTTAATTTAGTATCCTTTACAGCATCCTATGCTAATATGGTTGCTGAAACGGATACAATTAATAGTTTTAATATGTTTATTAATCTTAATGCTGACAATATTCCTAAAGTCAGTTCGGCTATGGCATATTTTCAACGGAATAATGATACAAACCCATTTGATTTTGAAAATCCATCTGAAAATACCATCATGGGCTATCGTGTTGGATATGAAATGAGTAAGGGCGTAAGTTTGATTTGGGATTTTCGCCAATTCTATCGCGACGATGGTACTGGGAATCTCGAACCAATAAAGCAGACTACTATTGAAACATCATTCAATTTTTAACGGTTTCACTTTTGATAAATAAAACAATACTCGGATTTTACCTGTTTGGTGTTTTGGCAGCACAAACAGAAGTCATGATTTTAAGTCCAAAAGTTGGTACAGAAATTGACACGCATGAAAATCGCTTTTATCGAATTTTTCCAAAAGAAAAAGGATTCATTAATGCTCAGGTTATTCGCCTTGATAAAGAGAATTTCCGTGTTGTTATTATAAAGAAAATTCGAGGAAAAGAAATGATGGTAAAAAGATTCATTTCTCTAGATGATTACGAAAAACTGCAACTACATGTTGATGCACAACCGGAATTCACTGAAAAGGCAAAAATCGAAATGTATGAGGGCATGGATTTCCTAAGAGCAGAAAAGATTATAAATGAAATTCCAAAACCGCAATATGTTATCCTTAAGCACTCCGGGCAGAAAAAATTGAAGGGATCCCTATTTATTGTTGACGAGAATATGCTCCATATACAAACGCCAACAACAATAGAAAAAGTACATTTAAGTGACTTGGATCAATTGTCTTATCGTCCAGTGATTGGCGAGTATGAATATCTCCGTCCTTATCTTTACGGCATCACTGGATTGACTGGATTTGGTTTAGCACAAATTTATAATTCCCAACGAGCAACTTTATATAACAAATACGGAATTCCCCGTAATGATTTAAATCGATACACTCAATTATTTGGTATTGTAATTGGGTTGATTTTTAGTAGCGAACTATTTGATGCTGTCAGTACATTGTTGACACCCTCGGAGACCATTATTTTATCCGAAGCTGAATATGAAAAGAAAAAAATTAAATAATCCACGGAGGAACCATGGCTAAGAAACCTAATACGCCTGTTGAAAATGCACCACCAGCAGTTGACCCGCAACAACAATATTTAATGGACCAGTTTGGTGGTCTTATGGATCAGGTTGGAGATGGGTTTGGTGGTCCGCTTCAGGAAGAATTAATAAGACGCTTAGAACAAACTATTGCAGATTTTCATGAAGAAGTAAATGAAATGCTTAGCAATCTTAAAGATAATTCAGAAAAACGTCACGAACGTCTCAAGGAAATTTGGAATAATCCAGATGCTATGGTTCAAGATGAACCTGATGAACCCGATGATGGACCGGGTGGAGAAACTGAAATGAGCGAATATGAAAAGCGAATTGAAGGATTAGCAGGCGATAGCAAGAAAGATGAACCACAGGAAAAAGACGAAAAGCCAAAGAAGAAAAAAGGATTCTTTGGGCGGAAGAAAAAGTAATCGCAAATTCGGGGGTGAGAAATCGCCCCCTTTTTTTTATTTCATTTCTTTTCCTTCTGTCCACATTTGAAGTAAATGGACAAGAACACGCGAAAAATGTTCAAGAATTTTCACCCTTAAAAAAAAGAGTATATAGTTTTACAAAACTTGACTTTATTACTTCAGAAGGTGAATTTAATGAATCCATTTGTACTTTGTTGATTCCTGATTTGAAAGAAGACAGTCCGCCATTTGTGGCTATTTATTATAAACGGGATAATTCACAATGGTTTACAGAATCTCTTTATAGGAAAAGATTACGTTTTAACTTTAAGGATGGTGTATTAAAATTAGATCAATCTAACTTTTGGGACTGGTTTGAGATTGCTGAAATAAAAATTGTTATAATTTACTGATTCATGATTTGAGTCTTGAACAAATGCAGTAAATTCAAGGTCTGATTTTTTTAGAAAAGTTAATTTCTGGCCGTGCTAGATGGGGAGTTAGCGGTACCCTGTAGCCTGCAACCCGCTGTAGCAGGATCGACGCCGACGCCAGGCTATTGCTGACCTATTCGAAAGAATTAAGTGATGTTGAAGTTTCGAACTATTGCAATGAATAACGGATGAATCCCGTCAGGCCCGGAAGGGAGCAGCGGTAAGTTTTGATATTTATGTGCCGATAGATTTTCGGAATGGAGTCGGCTGATTCTTTTTAGAATGGGGGACAGGATGGCCAAACGCCGGTGCACGGCCGAATAATTTTATGGCATACAAAGTATTATCACTCAAATGGCGCCCACAGTCTTTTAAAGATGTAGTTGGGCAAGATCATATTACACAAACTTTGATTAATGCGTTCGAACAGGATCGAATAGCACAAGGTTATATCTTTACAGGTCCACGGGGTGTAGGAAAAACCACAACAGCTCGTATTCTTGCTATGGCATTGAATGCAGAAGGTGGAGCATCATCTAACTTTGAGCCCAATTCAGAAATTTCCAGAGAGATTGCTGATGGGCGCTCATTGGATGTTCTTGAAATTGATGGTGCGTCCAATCGAGGAATTGAAGAGATCCGCAACTTAAGGGAGCAAATAAAATTTGCACCAATGAAAGGTGCTTTTCGGGTTATTATAATTGATGAAGTACATATGCTTACAACTCCTGCCTTTAATGCATTGCTCCGAACCTTAGAAGAGCCACCTCCTCACGGAAAATTTATTTTTGCCACAACAGATATTCATAAAGTTCCTGCTACAATAATTTCCAGATGTCAGCGGTTTGATTTCAATCGTATTTCCCTTCAGGTTATTTCTGAAAGGTTAGAATTCATTTTAAAGGAAGAAGGCATTTCATTTGATTCGGAATCTATATATGCTATTGCAAAAAAAGCTGATGGTAGTATGCGAGATGGATTAAGTCTATTAGACCAGGCCATTTCCTTTTGTGGAAAGGAAATCAATTATGATGGTGTCGTGAAAGCACTGGGATTGATAACGGATGATCTCTATTTTGAATTCACTCGTTGTATCCGGGAAAAAGATTCAACGGGAACAGTGAATATGCTCTCGTCCTTTTCAAGTTTTGGAATACCTGCACCAGAAGTTATGGTTGGCATGGGGGGGCATATTCGAAATATCCTTTATGGTGGCGTAAAAGATGGTGAATCACTTCTTGAAATGAATACTGAACATAAGCAAAGATATATTCAGGAAAGTGAATCATGGGATCGAAGAGATCTTTTGCGGATTAGCCAAGTTCTTATAAATGTCGCTGCAACTATTCGCAGGGCGGAAGACCCTTATTTATTATTGGAAATGACTGTGTTAAAACTCCTGGAAATGGATCGATCTATCTATATCGATCAAATAATTTCAAGTGAAGGTTCGTCTCCTAAGGTAAGGTCAAAGGATTCCGAAAGACGCAAATCAGTAAAACCAATTAAAAAGCCCCTGAATCCAGTTGTTAAAAAGAAATATATTGATCCTGAAAAGAAGTCTCCATCATCTGCGCCCGTCGTTCAGGATTCTGTGGTTTCAAGCAAAGATAAAAACCAAAAGAATGAAATTAAGGAGCAACTTGAAAATAACTCTGATAAAGAGGACGCAGTAATACCGATTCCATCCGAATTAAATATTGAAATCATCCTAGAACACTGGCCATCAATCATGGAAAAAATTCACCTGGAGCGTCCTTCTATTGGTGCTATTTTGGAAGAGTGCAAACCAGATGTATTTGAAGGAAATAATTTAATAATCAAAATAACTGGGGGAAGTGGGTTCAGTTTAAAAATGGTGGAGCGAGGTATTCCGACGATTGAAAAGATTCTTGCTGATAAAGTGGGTTCTCCAATCAAAGTAAATTTTGTGAATGGTGATGGAGATATGCAAACAAAATCTAAATCAAATAAAAAAAAACCGGAAATACATCCCAATGATAATAAACTATTTAATAAAATTGTCGAAGTATTCGATGGTGAAATTTTACGCTAGGAGTAAACATGTTTAAAGGAAATATGTCTAAAATGCTTAAACAAGCACAGGAAATGCAAAAGCAGATCGAGAATGTTCAAAATCAATTATCCGATATGATTATTGAAGCCGAATCAGGTGGTGGTATGGTGACTGTTAAAGTGAATGGTAAACAGGAAGTATTGGAACTATTTATTGATCCTAGTGCAATGAAAGAAGATAAGGAAATACTTGAAGATCTTATTATTTCTGCATTGAATAAAGGCCTATCAAAAGCACAATCAGATTCTCAGGAAAAAATGAATTCTGTAACCGGTGGTATGATGAGTGGACTGAAAATTCCGGGAATGTAATTGCAATCCCTTCCCGACAGCGCAAACCGATTGATCGAAGAATTTTCCCGCCTTCCAGGTATTGGAAGAAAAACTGCACAACGATTAACCTTTCATTTGTTAAAAACTGAAAAGAAAACGGTGTACCGTTTATCCGATGTCTTAAGGGATGTTAAGATAAAAGTACATGAGTGTTCAGTATGTGGTGGTATTACGGAAGAAGATCCTTGTGTTATTTGCACCAGTACCAAACGAAATAAAAATTTGCTTTGTATAGTAGAAGAGGCACCAGATATATATGCATTTGAACGTACAAATAGTTTTAATGGCTATTACCATGTCTTGGGCGGTGCTTTATCGCCATTGGATGGCATTGGTCCGGATGAGCTAAACCTTTCGAACCTATTAGATCGAATACAAACTGGGATGGAAGTTATAATTGCGACTAACCCTAGTGTAGAAGGAGAAACAACTGCTCTTTATCTTTCCAAGTACCTTGCAAAAAAAGAGATTACAGTTACACGCCTTGCCCGAGGTTTGCCTGTTGGTGGAAATCTGGAGTATACGGATGAAGCAACGCTAGTACGGGCTATGGAGGGTCGGACATCACTTTAACATTCCCAAATATTCTTACTATTTTTAGGATCTTACTCACCCCTGTTTTCATTTTGTGCTTATTTTGGGAACATCCTTGGGGGCATTCAGCGGCATTGGTCATTTTTATAATTGCCAGCATAACCGATGCCTATGATGGGTATTACGCACGGAAATATGATCAGGTTACACCAGAAGGGAAATTCCTAGATCCACTTGCAGATAAAATTCTAGTTTCTTCAGCGTTTATTTCATTCGCATTAATGGGTATAATTGAATTCTGGATGGTGGCACTTATTATATTTCGCGATCTGTTTGTAACCGGGCTTAGAATGACGATGGAAAGAAAAGGATTATCCCTTGTGACGTCTACAGTTGCAAAAGCAAAAACCGCCATCCAAATGGGCATAATATGTTTTATTTTGTCAGTCCTGGGTCTGAAAGGACTTTCAATAGCCTGGGCCATGCCCATGTTGGAAATTGTCAAGGAATATAGACTGGTTTATAATTTGACGTTAGGCGTAACAGTTTTTACTCTTATAACTGGAGTTACCTATCTTTATTCCAATAGAAGAGTAATCCAGAATTTCCTAGAAAAAGAATGAATCTTCGCTACAAAGCTGCCGAATTCATTGGAACGGTGGCCTATGTAGGTCGTTTGCCTATAGCACCGGGAACATGGGGTAGTTTAGCAGCTCTAATTACATGGTATTTTCTAAAACCTGGTATAAGCGATCCATTATTTCTTTTGATTAATGGTGCCATATTTTTTATCGGTATTGCTGCATCTGAGATTTTAATTGAAGCATGGGATGATACTGACCCCAAAGCTGTGGTAGTAGATGAATGGGTTGGAATGTGGATTGCACTCTATTTAGTTCCCCATGATATAATTTGGGGATTTGTGGCATTTTTTCTTTTCCGTATTTTTGATATTCTAAAACCAGGACCCGTGAAAAATTTTGATAACCTTCATTCTTCTTTTGGGATCATGATGGATGATGTTGTGGCAGGGATTCTTGCTTTAATTGTAACTCAAAGTCTCTTTCTTAACTTTGTATGAAAATTGCAATTCTGTCCATTGGAAACGAACTACTATCGGGAGATACAATTAATACCAATGCAGGATGGATAGGCAGAAAACTCACTGAAATCGGATGTGATATATTTCAACAGATAACTGTACCCGATAAAAAAGATTCTATCTCTAATGCATTGACAGAGATTATTAATCTCAACCCTGGTTACATTATTTGCACAGGTGGATTAGGTCCAACAGATGATGATATTACTCGACAGACATTATTCGACTTTGTGGGAACTGAATCAAAATTTGATCAAAGCTATTGGGAGTTACTATCTGTTCGATTTAATCGTTTTGGAATCAAAATTCCTGAATCCAATCGCAACCAGGCTCTTGTGCCCGTGGATGGGGATGTGGTTCCAAATCCCGTGGGGTCTGCCCGTGGCTCCATATTTAAACTAAAAGACACAATCTTGGTTTCTCTTCCTGGTGTGCCCGCAGAAATGAAAGCTATGATGACTGACTCAGTTATACCATTGATACAAGAAAATGAATTAAATCCAAAATGTATCAGGACTCTTCGTACAACCGGGATTCCAGAATCAGCTTTAATTGAGAAAATTGCTCCGGTTTTGGAAAAAGATCATCCTTGTGATATTGGCTATTATCCATCTCTTTTCGGAGTTGATATGCGAATTTCTCATAATGACTTGCAGCCCGTTGATTTGCTGTCGAAAGATATTTATAAAATTCTCAAATTTTCAATTTATGGAGAAGGAAAAGATTCCCTTGAAAATGTGATTATTCAATTAGCTACAGGTAAAAACAGAACTGTTTCTACAGCAGAATCCTGCACTGGTGGATTGATAGGTCACCGGCTTACAGAAGTCTCAGGTAGTTCTGAAGTTTATAAAGGTGGATTTGTAGTTTATAGCAATGAATCTAAAATTGATTTGTTAGGTGTAGATAAAAGTATAATAAAAAAATATGGCGCAGTCAGTGAAGAAACGGCCCGATCTATGGCCAAAAATGTAACAAAAATATTTGATTCTGATTACGGTATTTCTGTAACAGGAATTGCAGGTCCTGCAGGTGGTACGGATCAAAAACCTGTTGGGCTTGTTTATATTGGTTTTGCAAAGAATGATGATGTAAAAGTCAAAGAATTTCATTTTGGTACACACCGTAAAAACAATAAACTTCGTACCAGCCAAGCAGCACTTAATTGGCTTAGACTTTCGCTTTTAAATGACTGAAAAATTATTACGAACATTTCTCTCTGTCCCAGTTCCCAGGGAAGTTAGTTCAAAAAAAAATATGCTCTATTCTACTTTAGAAACTGTAGAAGGTGATATAAACTGGGTAAAAAATATTCAACTACACCTCACATTAAAATTTTTGGGACACACACCTGAATCGTCCATTGATGATGTGATAGGCCATGTTGAAAAGATTACGCCGAAAATGAACCCTTTTGATCTGAAAATTGATAAAACAGGATGTTTTCCTGTCCCAACACGGCCAAGAACACTTTGGCTTGGTGTAGAAGGAACTCTGGAACCTTTATTGAACATGGTGGAATCACTTGAAACAGTTCTGGAATCTTTAGGGTTTCCCAGATCAGACAGGGAATTTTCACCCCATATCACCTTGGCAAGAATCAAAT
>CAZCHA010000003.1:0-40793 GCA_964498175.1 uncultured bacterium | reverse complement strand
GGGGAGGCCCTACTGGTGGTGGAAATTGGTTATTTGATCCAGCAGATACAGAAGAGCCAATTGCTATAGTCGGTAACTGGCATGACTGGGAGGGCACTGGTGAAGGAGTCACTGATGGTCCCCGTGGAGCTGCCTGGGATGCTGATGGTGATCTCTACCTTGCTGATTTTTACAGCAATGGAGTCTATCTGTATACAATGGATTACTCATCCGTCTCGGATGACCCAAAGAGTGTAGTTCCGAGTGGGTATGTACTTAACCAGAACTATCCAAACCCGTTCAATCCAAACACAAAGATTGAGTTTACGATACCTGCTAGCGAGCACGTAAGCGTAAATATTTACAATCTTGAAGGTAGGCTGGTTAAAACACTGATCGATCAGGAAATGAGATCAGGCCAGCACGTAGTTCGCTGGGATGGAAATAACCAGATTGGAACGAAAGTTGCAACCGGTATGTACATTTACCAGTTGAAGACAAAGTCAATGGTATTGCACCGCAGAATGACATTTGTCAAATAAATAGGAATACTTAGTATTCTCAAACTAAAAAGGGGCCATCTGGCCCCTTTTTAGTTTATAGATATGAAACTTCGTTTACTTTTCTTTTTACTTATTGGTTATGCTTATTCCCAGAGGGTGGTCGGTTATTATCCGTACTGGATGCAGGATGAATTTCAGCCACAGGATCTTGATTTAGAAACCTTTACTCACATCAATCATGTCTTTGCCTGGCCGAATGAGCAAGGTGGTATCGAAGCCACAAGCGGTACATTTGATGCATCTATTGCTGATCACATCCATAATAATAACAGGAAATTTCTCCTTTCACTGGGTGGTTGGGGTACTGCTGATGGATTCGTGGTCGCCACGTCTACCTATGAGCTGCGGTCTGAATTCATTTCTTATGGTTATGATGGGGCCGATATTGACAGGGAGTATCCGCAAACAAATGAGCAAAAGAATAATCTTTCATTATTTATAGCTGAACTTGATTCTGTTTTAGATGATTCTAACCCTGAACTTCTCATGCCCATGGCACTGCCTACCTCAAACTGGGCAGGACAATGGTATGAAATGAACAGTCTAAATTAACATGTAGATTATTTTAACGCCATGACCTATGATATTCATGGTAGCTGGAGTAGCCACGCTGGTCATCACATTGGGATGATGTTGCTAAATGTCCTTATTTAATTGATACAGATACATAACAAATCACTACATATGATAACCCCCTTTCTATTAAAGATAAATGTGAATTTTCTCAAAATAGGAACCTTGGAGGAGTCATGGTATGGGCCATGGGCTATGATGATTTTGAGTCAGAAGAGTCTCTAACAGGAGCAATCAACACCTACTGGCTCAATTTAGAAAAAGGTGTGCCAACAATCCTTCCAGATCAGGTTGAGCTAGAGAGTTATCCCAATCCTTTTAACCCTCAGACTCAGATAAAATTTTAAATATCAAAAACTGGTCACACAAATCTCAGCCTGTATGATATTAATGGTAGAGCAATCCAGACATTGGCAGAAGGTAATTTTGTTCAAGGCAATCACTCATTCCAATGGAGCCCCGCACACAACCAACAAATAGCAAGTGTCACTTACCTGGTTATGATTCAAACAGGAAACAGCATTCATAGTAAAAAAATACTGTACCTGAAGTAGATTTATTATTGATATAGATAATAGGGAGCAGACTGAATAATAAATTTTTCTTGATCTTGTTTTAATAGTGTAAACAGGGTTTTTGGTTTTAAATCCCCCCTTAAAAATCTGTTCATTAAATTGTTTCCCCATAAATAACCAATTCTTTTTGAATCATACCTGAAATTATCCATATAAAACATAATCGTAATCATTAAACTATAGATTACTGTATCCACAGACCTGAATTCATTTTTATCAGTTATAACTATTTTCTGACCTACGCAGAAATAACCTTCAAATTTTGGATTTTCTGCACGGCCCGGTAAGTTTTTTGGTTTAAACTTTGCATATTTAAAGTCCACGCCTTTTAAACCCTGAATTTTCATTTCCTTGGCAATGTCATAATTCATCCAGGGAGCTCCTATTTGTTTGAAAGCTTTATTTGTACCTTTGCCTTCACTAACGTTAGTGGCTTCATAGAGACACATGCCGGGATAGATAATTGCAGTCTTCAGATCTGGAATATTTGGTGATGGAGGAATCCAGGTTAAATCTGTATCATCAAAAAACATGGATCGTTTCCAGCCATCCATTGTTACTACGATCAATTCCGGAGGTACAGATGAGAGCCAGCCTTCTTTTACAGCCATCTGGCTCAGTTCGCCAACGGTTAATGCGTATCGTGTTGGAATGGGATAGTATCCGACAAATGATTTAAATGCCGTATCCAGAATAGCCCCTTCAATGATCTCTCCCCCAAGGGGATTAGGTCTGTCAAGGACCATTACATTTACACCATTCTCGCCGGCTGCTTCCATGACAATTCCAAGAGTGGATATGTAGGTATAGAAACGGGCCCCCACATCCTGTATATCGTAAATGACCAGGTCAATTCCTTCAAGCATTTCAGCGGTTGGTTTCCTGGTTTTTCCATACAGGGAGACGATTTCCGGCCCGGAGTCTTTTTGGTTGTCATATTCAACTTTAGTTCCCGCGCTTGCTTCACCATAGAATCCATGCTCTGGTGCAAATATCCGTTTCAGGGTTATATCAGGATTATTTTCAAAGAGTTTATAGTTTTTTTCACCCTTTCTTGAGATACCTGTATGATTTGTTACAAGGCCAATTGTTTTTCCTTTCAGGTAATTAGAATGATCTTCTAACAAAACATCCAGCCCGGTTCGCACTTCGTTTACCTGGCCTGCAGTGACAGGGTCCAGGATGGTAACGGTGTTTTCAGGTGCTGTACATTTCCATAGTAAAACGGATAAAAAGATGATTGTGTATTTTTTCATAGACTTATTTTATTAATGTTATTTTTTGGTGGTGCAGTTCAGTTCCTGAAGCGATCTGAATAATATATGTACCTGTAGATACTTGTCTCCCCTGGTCATTGAACCCATTCCAATTTTTATCGTATAGACCGGGGAAGAGAAACTGGTTCTGAAGGATTGTATTAATCTTCCTGCCCGAAATATCAAAGATATGGATTGATACATCTCTTGGTTTCTCAATCGTAAAGGGAATAGTTACAACGGGATTAAATGGGTTAGGATAGGCGCTCCCCAGAGAAAATTTATCGGGTATGGGTTCATCAAAAAGGAATAAATCACCCTGAACGGTTAAAAGGAACTGAACCGTATCTGCCAGCTCACCAAGACCAAAATCATTGACGGTTACTGTAATGTTTGTTTCACCTATAAAGGGTTCATACTCGATATTCACAACGGAACCAGACGTGTGTCCGTAAATAGTAGCTGTGACTGAAGATGTATCCGTGGTAGCAGTGATCTGGTGTATATCATTTTCATTATTATCTGAAAACTCAACATAAAAATAAAAATTATCACCATTCTCAATAATTGTATCTGGTAGAGCGGTGATGACTGGCGCAGAGTTCATGGGTGGATCTCCTTCAGCTTTGGTAACAATTCGCAGATCATCAAAATAAACCCTTCCGCTCATATCACTATCCTGCCCCGGTTTCATTAGAAACCCATCTAAAAAATATGCATCCCCATCCATGGTCTGGTCACTGCTAAGCCAGTTCCCGACCTGTTCCGGATCTGAAAGATCCCACTCGATCAATTTCCATCCTATCCAGTTTAATTCTTCCCATGCCATAACTTCAATAATATCTCCCGTGAGAGAGCCATTTGAATATTCATAGAGTGATATGCTGAACTGGTTTCCACTGCCATCACTATACACATATACTTGGAGCACGTTTGATGTATCCAATGCAACATCTGATGGGTCACCCGCATTATGAAGCCTTAAAAATGAACTGGAAGCATCTGGATCCCAGCCATACCGAAGTGATCCGGATTTTCTTCCGTTTGGGTTCATACTGACCCCTGGAACAAACACTGAACTGTTGTACCCAAACTGGGTTTCACTGCCAAGGATCCCGGTGGTAGATCCACTCCCATCGGGCTGCCACCATCCTGCACCTGAATTAAACCGGTCTATATACGTTTTACTGGAATAATAGAAGGGTACAGTGTTATAAGAATACTCAAGAGCGTTGACTATGGCATTGCCGAGCGTGTCTGTAATTCCATTAAGAATGACTGTACAGCTGGCATCATTCAATAGGGGTGCAAACGGCTTTAAAGAAACTGTGGTTATTTCATCAATTGTATTTTCAATATGGTCTGTTGTCAGGTACTGTCCACTAGACTGAAACTGAACAGACATCTGGTTTATGGAAGCAGGGTCTACCATTTCGTCCCAGGTGATATTGAACACACCTTCTGTATCAAAAATAAATTCAGTGGGTGGATAAAATTCGGTTACCTGTGGGCCGGTGAGGTCTGTTGATTCTGTATGAAATGTAATAGAAAATCCATCCCCTGCAACTCCATCCATGTTGCCATCAAAATGGATACCAATAATATCAGTCAGCTCAGCAGATATATCTAGTGAATAATCCAAATCAAACTCCAGCAGATCAGGGAACGATATTAAAACCACTCTTCCTTCATCTTCCCAGTAATCGGACCAATCAATTTCAACTATGTCCGGTTCCGGGCTTAATGAAAATGATGATGTGAATGATGATGGATCTATTTCCTTAGAGAATTCTATTCTTATCATAGTGTTTACTGCTATAGTATCACCTGTATCCAGGTTGATATCTATAAGGGTTGGAGGGTAAGAAGGGATTTCTCCTGTTGTCTCCTGAGCGCTTGTTTCAGATTCAATCCAAAAGCGATTAAAATTTTGCACATGTACATGGTAAGCACCTTCATAAGGCTGCAGTCCATCAAATGTCAAGGGAACCAATATATCATCTGAACCAAAGTGTATGGAATGGATTGAGCTTGACATATCTGAACTGTCTGATGGGGAAAGGCTAACCACTGTCCATACGGAACTCTCTGCCGAATTTGTTGCAATATCAACTTGGTATTCAAGATCATTGATCTGAGCTAGGGTAATATTTGGGTCTGGAGGAAGATCTGTGTTTGTTGCGTAGTATGTGATATTCCTGACAATAGCTTTATCTTTAAAAAAGGTGTGACCCGCTTCTTCCCAGTATTGATAATCTTCCCAGGTGCCATTACTAAAAAACTGGAACCCATCGACAAAGTCAATATTTCGCACAGCATCGACGATTTCTGGATGGTTATCCCATAAATTTTGATCCGCCAAAACATAAGAACCAGGTCCGGCAGAGAATAGTCTTCCAGCCTGGATGCCATCTTGGATATAGGGTGCCCAGCTCTGGTTAGATCCTGTTAACATTTGAACAAAACTGTTGGGTGAAGTCCAGTGGTAGTGCATCGGTGTTAAATGGTCTACATAACCGTCATTCATCCACAATGCGGCGTCCTGGTAGACGGTACCATATCCCTGCCACCCTCCCCAGTTATATCTTCCCAATACGGCGGATGACAGTCTTACAAAGGGCTTTACCGTTTGAATAGAATCATGCAAGGTACTAACAAATGCAGTCACTCCATCTCTCCACCAATCCTCCCAGCTGGAATAATCATCCGGAATCCCGGATGAGTATGGATGATCAACATCATATAAATACCTTCCTGTCCTGGAATTTTCCAGATCGTTTAACATTTCATCAGAAATAATTCCGTCCATCATTCTGATCTCTTCAATCTGACCAGGGGGTAAAATATTCTGTGAGCTGCTGGAATATTCGTTCCATCTGACATAGTCTAAATGAAGTCCATCAATATCATAATTATTTACAATTTCCATGGCAACATTCACTGTATACTGTCTTACATCTTCAAGACCCGGTGATACGCTTCGGTGAGATGTCATGGGATTTCCACTCTGGTCCCGACAGATCCATTCTGGGTGGACTTCAGCGGGAGCTCCTTCATGCATACTGGATGTTTGAAACACGTTAAACCAGGCGTGCAGTTCAAGGCCTCTTTCATGGGCTGCATTTACGGCATACTCAAGCGGATCGATTCCAGGATTCCCATACCCTGCATAGTATCCCCACGGTTCATAGGAAGATTCGTAGTAAACAGTGCCGCTTTGCCTGACCTGAAAAAGTACAGCGGTCATATTGGCATCGGCATGATTATCCATTATCTCGTCTATCCGGATCATTATTTCATCCGAACTCTGGGATGACCCAATATATTCCCAGGTTATTACCCAAGACGCCCGAAATTCTCTATCAGATGGATTAGCTTTTAGGAAGGGAAGGGTTAATGAAAAGACGAGAAGCACCTTTTTTATATTTATCATTAAATTTGTTCCTGTGTAAAGAATATTAATATATTAATTTAAAGACTCTTCCACTAAATATTTTACGAACATAAATATTAAATATTTCTATCAATGATGAATATGAATTTGTTTTTCAAAATTAACCTGTTTTTTAATGTGGCACTATTTTCCCAAACTAATATGGTTGTAGAGTGGGAAGAAATGGAATTGAACCTGCCTAATTTGCGATCAGAGTGGATTCCAAACCACACTGAATTGTTTTTATCAAATGATAACCAGTCTAGTTGTTTTATTTTTGATCCACTTTCAGTAGAAACTACTTTATTTAATACAGGATATCTAAATGCATTTAGCGCGAAATGGTCACCAAATGGAAAGTTCGTGTTAATTCTCAAAACTAAATATAATCAAAAAAGAAGAATGAATTCTTTGATTTTACTTGATCAAAATGGTGTCGTTCTGAATACGATTATTGATTTTACAATGAAAAAAATACTACCTGTTGGTTGGTCTGGCAATAATTCACTTCATTATTTACTTGAAAATAAATTGAAATCCTATTCGATAGAAAATAAAAATGTAGAATGGAATTACCCCATAGTATATGCTATTGGGAACAAATTATTTAAAAAAGACAATCCTAGATCTGCTGTGCTTATAAAACAATTTCCATCGGATATTCTCAATCTTTCAACTTCGTATTCTACTAATTTAATCTCATTCGAACTATATGGTGGTAGCCTATATTTTTTTGATCTATTAACAGAAAAATATCAGGAAATTGGGGTAGGGAATGCACCATCCGTTTCACCTTCTGGAGATTATATTTTATTCATGAGATTAAAAGATAATGGATATGAATTAATAGATGGTGATATTTTTATATGGGATAAGGATTCTGATTCCATATCTCAATTAACCAATACAGATGACCAAATTGAAATGAATCCATCTATTTCGTCAGATGGCCAATTTATATCAATAACAATATATCCTCAAGGTGAACTAATTATTGGTACCATTCAATGATTCAATTTTTAATTAGACTGATCATAGTTTTCATGGCTAGTACGTGTCTGTCACAAGTTACAGGATTGAATGGTTGGGATATTTTTATTGATCCTGGCCACAGCCGAACTGAAAATATGGGGATCAATGGCTATTCAGAAGCAGAGGAAGTCCTGAGAGTAGGTCTGCACTTAAAAGATATATTAGAGAATCAAACTGATATAGATTCTGTCTACATTTCCAGAACAAATGACAACCAGACCGTTTCCTTGTATCAACGAACGAATTATGCTAATTCTGTAAGTGCATCCTGGTATCATTCTATCCATAGCGATGCTAGTTCCAATTCAAATACAAATAAAACTTTAATGTTATGGGGAGAATTAAATAATGGGAATCCCGATCCGCCTGTTGGTGGAGAGGAAATGAGCTCATTCATGATTGATATTTTAACAGATGGAATGAGAATTGCAACTACAGGATCCTGGGGGGATTGCAGTTTTTACACATGGAGCGATTATTGCGCAAATTCGGGTGGCCCTTATCTATATGTAAATCGGAATACGAATATGCCGTCAGAACTCAGTGAAGAAGGGCATCATACAAATCCTGCACAGAATCAATTAGTTATGAATGATGAATACAAAAGAATGCTGGCTTATTTGTTTTATTGGTCCATTTTAAAATATCATGAAATTGGCAGACCATTTGTGGGGCAAATAGCAGGACAGGTTTATGATTTGGAATCAGAATATCCCATTAATGGTGCAACAATTTCTCTTGGAGAGCTTTCATATACAACGGATACATTCGAATCACTTTTTCATAATTATTCATCCGATGTAAATGAACTAAGAAATGGTTTTTATTGGTTTGATGGACTCATAGATTCCAGTTATGAAGTCATAGTAACTGCAGATAATTATTACCCTGATACTGCAATGGTAACAGTAGCTGATTCTTTTATTACCTTTCACGATGTGTTTTTATTATCCAGCCAAGCACCTGTAATAGTTGAAACTATTCCGATTCAGGGTGACTCTCTTTTCCCTGCTTGGGATATTATTGAAATCCAATTCTCTCGTCCGATGGATCAGGAAACAGTGGATGAATCTCTTTCATTAAATCCGCCAACTGAGTTTACCGAAACTTGGGGAAACAATTTTCGAACCTTAACAATTGTACCTGATGGATTAGAATTTGAAACAGATTATTTGTTAACAATTTTGGAAGAAGCACGAGATGTTTATGGTCATTATTTAGATGGTGACAAAGATGGAGTTCCAGGAGGTGATTTTATTTTGACTTTCCGCACAGGCCCGGCAGATATGACACCGCCTGAAATTATTGCTGTTATTCCGCCCAATGTATCCCAAAATGTCGAGTTGAATCCCATTGTCAATATACAGTTTGATGAAGTAATTGGGCCAGACTCTTTAGTAGAATCATTCTTTTTTCTGGAACGTTTTCAAGATCATTCAGGTGTGGAAGGTGAATGGGTGCACTACAATGTTTTAGGGCGAAGTTCTATGTGTTTTTTCCCATTTAATAGTTTACATCCTGATGAAGTGTATGTTACCAGAATCTATTCTGGACTTAATGATAACTTCAATAATTCGATTCCATTCAACCATTCTTATTCTTTTAATACCGGAAACATTGATTTGAATATCACACTAATTGATGCAATGGAACAAAATTTTCAAGATAATTGGTGGGGACCGCAAAGTTCTGGGAGTACGACGGGAATTATTACCGATAGTACCTCCATGTTACCGAATATGGAAACAATTAACGGGTTGTATGGCAGCACTCAATCAATGGAAATTAATTATGGCTGGAATTTCAATTCTTCTGATTGGCTAATCCGAGTTTATTTAAGTGGTGGCCCTCCGAGAAATATTACCTTCAACGATAGCAAAACCATGCAGGCTTATGTTTTTGGAGATGGCTCTGGTAACAAATTCAGGTTTGCCGTTGATGACAACCTTCCCAGTACTGGAGCAGAATACCACGAAGTGAGCCCTTGGTATATCATCGATTGGATTGGATGGAAATTAGTTTATTGGGATTTGGATCTTGATGGAACAGGTGAATGGATTGGAGATGGTCAATTAGATGGAACAATGAGATTTGATAGTTTTCAATTAACCTATTCTGCGGGACAAGCACAATTTGGGAAAATATATATTGATGATTTCCGGATCGTTGACGAATTCGAATTATCAATAAATACAGAAGAGCTTCCAGTTGGAATTACCTTAACTGGGAATTACCCAAACCCATTTAATCCCACAACAAAAATTAAATTCCAAACCAGTGATTCTCGACGCATAATTTTAACAGTATTTGATATTCTCGGAAATAAAATTAAAGAACTGACAAACTCTATTTATGAACCGGGTGAATATTATTTAATCTGGGATGGAACAAATATTTATGGCGAAAAAGTTTCATCAGGCGTTTATATTTATTCGCTCATGTCTGATGATATTAAAAATTCAGGCAGAATGATTCTATTAAAATAGATCCCAAAAAAAATCATATAAGAATATGTTACACTGGATAGACACATCAATAATTTTTTTATTTTTAATTGGACTCATGGGATTCGGGTGGTGGCAGAGCAGGCTCAATAAATCCACTTCTGATTATTTTCTTGGTGGAAAAAACATTCCATGGGTTGTAGCCATGTTTTCCATCGTAGCCACAGAAACATCTGTATTGACCTTTATCAGCATTCCAGGAATTGCTTATCGCGGGAATTGGTTATTCCTCCAATTAGCTATCGGTTACATCCTGGGAAGAATTTTGGTAAGCCTGTTTTTACTACCACAATATTTCCAATCAGGAGTCACATCCATTTATGAAGTATTGGGTAATAAATTTGGTTCGGAGATACAAAAAGTTGCATCGGCTGTTTTTCTCATTACCCGGATTCTTGCCGATGGAATTCGATATCTTGCCACGGCAGTTATTGTACAGGTTGTAACGGGATGGTCATTGCCTGTTGCAGTATTGGTGATCGGAATTGTAACCCTGGTTTATTCACTCCTTGGAGGTATCCGCACTATCGTTTGGATTGATAGTTTTCAATTTGTGCTTTATTTGGCCGGCGGCCTGATTTCTATATTTTATATCCTGTTTAATATGGCACCATCAGCAGGGGATGCATTTATTCAATTGAGCGAAGCAGGGAAATTGCAGATCCTGAATTTCAGCGGTGATTTTATTCATGATCCCTATTTATTCATAAGTGCGGTAATTGGTGGATTGTTTTTGTCTTTTTCATCCCACGGTGCTGACTATATGATGGTTCAACGTGTTTTAGGGACTAAAGACATTGAATCCGGAACAAAAGCTATGATCGGCAGTGGCTTATTTGTTTTTCTACAATTTGGAATTTTTTTATTAGCTGGATCTTTGATCTACATTTACATTGGCGGAGTAGAACTGGTTAAAGATAGGGAATTTCCGACATTTATTATTGATCATTTGCCGGTCGGTGTTAAAGGTTTACTTTTAGCAGGAATCCTGTCTGCAGCAATGTCTACCCTGAGCTCATCCATCAATTCTTTGGCTTCATCCACTATTACGGATTGGTTAAGGGGTGAAGCTGATCTGAAAAAATCACGGATTGTTAGTGGTATTTGGGCGACTGTACTCATTGGTATTGCACTTATATTTGATGAAGGAGATTCTGCTATTGTAATTATGGGGCTTCAAATTGCATCATTTACATATGGTGGGTTATTGGGCCTATTTTTATTGAGCAAGCTTGATTACTCATTTTCTCAAATCAGTTTGATTATAGGGCTGATATCCAGTTTCTTAGTTGTATTTTTTCTCAAACAAATAGGCTTGGCATGGACTTGGTTTATTTTCTTATCTGTTACCACAAATATTATCGTAACAATATTGACTCAGGGCATACTGAATGTCATTAAAAAATAATTCATTCATCAATTTATTTTTATTATTTACCCTCATATGTTCTGTCAAGGTTATTGGCAATGAAATGGAAATGGAACAAGAGAAAAATCTCGATTTCTCACAGATATTGAAGCACGTAAATTCCCGTTTCCAACCAATACTTCAGGCTCCAGAACTTTATAGGTTTCAGGTAATTTACACCATGGTACACCGCAATCAATTCAATGAGCCAACTTTTGAGACATTTCAATTTGGGATGAAAGATGGAACCTATTTTTATCCGGCAAGTGCCATAAAATTTCCGATTGCTGTGTTAGCTTTGGAAAAATTAAATAACATCTCTTCAATAGATATGGATACACCCATGAAAATTGAAGATCATCCAATCGGTTTACTTGGGATGAATCGGGACGAGACGTCACATTCTGGTTATCCATCTATAGCGCATTTTATCCATAAACTTTTCATTATATCAGATAATGATGCTTTTAACAGACTATATGAATTTCTTGGCAGGGATTATATCAATAAACGGCTTTGGGAACTTGGGTACAGGAGTACAAGAATTCGTCATCGACTTGGGATTGGACTGAGCGAAAAACAAAATTTGGTGACCAACCAAATTAAATTTTTCAATCAAGATGGGATTCTTCATCAGCAGGAAAGTGAGATCGGTCAATTAACCCTAGATGCTCCCTTTGATAATTATTTTATTGGAGAATCTCATAGAGTTGGTGATGAAGTGATTCCCAAACCATTCGAATTTTCAAAGAAAAACTACATGAGTTTGAAAGATAAGCACACTTTCTTGATTCATACAATTTTTCCTGAGGTATTTGAAAATAGAAAAATGAATCTGACTGAACGAGATAAAAATTATTTATTTAAATGTATGTCCATATTACCTCGAGAAAGTAATAAACCGGTTTACGATCGGCAAAAATATTATGATAGTTATTGCAAATTTTTTCTTTTTGGGGATAATCATGCTACAATTCCACCCAGTATTAGGTCATTCAATAAAGTAGGGCTTGCATACGGTTTTCTTATTGATAATGCCTATATAGTAGATTTTGATAATAATGTGGAATTTTTCTTAAGCGCAGTCGTTTACGGAAATAAAAATGGAATAATTAATGATAATACCTATGATTATGACTCATTAACAATTCCTTTTTTATCAGAGTTGGGGAGAGTCATTTACGAATTTGAATTATTTAGAGAAAAAGATTACGTCCCTGATTTGAATCGATTTAAACTAGAATATTAAATGATAATAGAATGATTAAATTTTCCCGATTCTTACCAAAATCTGTCTGCAGTATTGGAAAAGAGAAGAAATTAGAATGGGTAAAAGTTGGATCATGAATCGAATTTAGTTAAGCGTCAAAAAGATAATCGGCAATTTTTTCTGCGATATTGATTGGACTTCCAGAGTTTCTGTTTGTGAGAATTAGAATACTAATGTGTTGGTCTGGAAATCGCATGAACACATTTCGAAACCCACGTGTGCTTCCTGTATGATGAACTCGGTCCCGATAAAAATAAGAATCAATTCGCCAACCAAATCCATAACCTGTTTTTTCACCATTGGATAACTCTCCGGAAGTAAATGCTTCATTTAATATTTCATAAGGAACAAGGCTATCTGTATACAAACTTTGATCCCAACGGAACATATCGTTTAATGATGTATATATGCCGCCATCTCCCAATACGGCGCTGGTTAAACTTTGATCATCCAGATTATACCCATCATCTCCCTGAGAATAACCATAAGCACGGTTTGTGATATTTGAGATTCCTTCTTGGTGGGCAACGCTATTATTCATCTCCAAGGGTGAAAAAATATTTTTCTCTAAAAATTCCGAAAAAATGAGTCCAGATTTTTCTTCAACGATCATGGCTAATAAAGCGTAGCCCGTATTGCTGTAGCGATAATGTGTTCCCGGTGTAAAATAGGTTGAATTTAGGCCTAACATCATGGTGTATATGTCCCAGTCAGACACTTGTTCTGAGGCATCATCAGGAATCAATGATTCGTAATCCATCAGTCCTGATGTGTGATTTAACATTTGGCGAATGGTTATATTATTCCCATAAGGAGGGAAAGCTGAAAAAATATCTGTCAAAGTCGATTCAAAATCTAATTCACCATGATTTATTAATATCATAATGCACATTGCCGTGAATTGTTTTGTAATGGATGCCAACCTGAAATTGGTTTCATTTGTATTGGAAATTCCCTCTTCCAAATTGGCCAATCCATATCCTTTAGAAAATAAAATATCTCCATCTTTAATGATCATAACTGCAGCGCCTGGACCTTCTACCAAATCATAATCCGATAAAAGCGAATCAATAATTCCAGAGTCCACTTCAGTAATAGGTGACCCTAAATCTTTTTCTCCACAAGAAGTAAAAACTACGACCATAGACAAAAGTGGAAGGATAACAAATGTGATCTTGTTCATGATTTATTTTTTACTTTTTTCAAATAGTAAAAAGTGCCACTGAAGGTGAGGGCCAACCCAACCAAAGATGGAATGAATGCAGTAATCAAGGTGATAACCAAAAATGAAGAATATAGAATTAAAACAATAATCATACTCCAGGGATACATGAGTGCTTTATAAGGCCGATCCTTTTGAGGCCATTTTTTTCGTAAAACATAGATTGCCCCAAAAGTCAATAAATTGAAAATAGTGCTGGTTGCGGAAAAAAAATCAATCATAATCTCATAGGCATTAGAACCACTGACACCCGATTGTAAATAGGTTGCCACCACAGAAAAGAATAGCAATATGGTTGCCCAAATCCCTTGACCAATTAGGGCATTATTAGGCGATTTAAATACAGGGTGTAATACCTTAAATTTATCGAAAAAGAGACCATCTCGCGCCATAGCATGCCAGGTTCTGCCTTTACAAAGAATTTGGGTGCTAATATTTCCAAATGCATTAATAGCAACAGCTACAGAAATGAGTACACCACCAGTAGCACCGAGAACAACTTTCATAGCAGCGGTGGCAACCCATTTATTCTCAATAATTTCTTGTACATTAAGTTGGTATAAATATCCAAGATTGGTTCCAATATAAAGTAAGGTTACACCACCAATCCCAAAAAAAAGTGATAAAGGAAGTGTCCTTTGCGGATCCTTTACCTCTTCAGCCATGTAGGTGGCCCCTTCCCATCCGCTGAAAGCAAAAAATGAATAACGTAATGCTGCGCCAACAGCAAGAACAGTCTCCCAACCGAAGGATTCAGGCCAAAGAGGATTTGTAAAATTACCTACATTTCCAGTAGAAAATGATGTGAGCGTCATTCCTATAATTGCGCCTACAGCACCAACCTTTATCGTGCTGAAAATAACCTGAAATTTTCCACTTATACTGACACCAAACAAATTGATGCCCGTTAATCCCCAGATTGTCACTAAAGAAATTGCAAATGTGACAAAAAGATTAAATTGTGTTCCCATTGTTATTTCCCAAATGGCATTCAGGTATTCGGTAAAAACCAAAGCAACGGCAACAATAGATGCTGTCTCTGATACAAAGAACATTGCCCATCCACGAAGGAATGCGATGTATGGACCATAGGCCTCTTTCAGGAAAACGTAGGGACCTCCGGATTTGGGAAGCATAGCTGTGAGTTCAGCGTAAATAACCGCACCAAAGATTGTAATGATCCCGCCAATGACCCAAACCAATCCGAACAGGGAGGTACATCCCACCAAAGCCATGATGGGTGCCGGTGTTCGAAAAATCCCCGAACCAATGATTCGGCTTAATACTATTGCAACGGACTCCTTCAGTCCCAAGTCTCTTTTATATTCGGTCATTATGAATTATTTAGTAGGGTCTTCTAAGTCGTTGGAGAAGTTGCTATAACAGGAATCAATTTATTATAATGACGATTCTTCATTTATTCTATTATTGTGAATTTCTGTTTCGTCTCTTTATAGGGGAATGAATCAAAATGCCACCATTCTGTGGTGATAGGGCTAAATCCAGCCTGGGTCATGGCATCTCTTAAAATAAGACGGTTATGAACCTGTTCTAGTGTTAAATCTCCAACCACTTTCAAAGAATCTTCCAGTCTTGGGAATGCCAAATCACCGAAATAATCGTAGTGAGTTCCCATATCTAGCGGTGTCCCATTTTTATGAGCAACTGTAAGATCAACCGCAGCACCAAAATTATGAATCGACCCCGATCTGGGATTCGCCACGAAATTAGACCTTTCTGATTCCGGAACATCGCTTAAAGTGTTCCAAAGGATCCATTGGATCGAACGGGGGCGAAGTCCATCATAAATTAACAATCGAAGATCAGGATGGGCCTCTTTTAAAATGGAATGAGCCTTCCCAAGCATTTCAGCAGAAACTCTTCGCATGTAACATATTTCTAAATCACCATAGACATCCGTTTTCATAAAATTATCAGTGGTGGAATATTTTAGTTCTACCAAAAGAGTTGAATCCATTTCTTGTATATCCACTAAATCATGTTTGGAGATTGTTTCTTTTGAAACGATTGAACCAGAATTGCCACATCCCCAACAAGCGATGATAACTAAGAAACTTAGAACTCTAATCATATATATTATCTTCGTGATTCTTAGCGACCTTGATGCCTATTCATTTAGCCAAAGAAGAATTGACATATGTAAACGGCACTCAAAACACCTACTGCATCAGCAAATAATCCTGCTACCAACGCATGACGTGTCTTGCGAATCCCTACCGATCCAAAATAAACAGCCAATACATAAAATGTAGTTTCTGTGGAACCAAACATGGTGGCACCAATTTTAGCAATAAGAGAGTCAGGACCATGGATATTGACCAAATCGGTTAATAATCCCAAAGACCCGCTACCGGATAATGGCCGCATAAGCGCTAAAGGAAGATTCTCTGGCGGAAATCCGATTAGAGTTAAAACAGGTGAAAGGAAATTAAGCAATAAATCCAGGGCGCCGGAAGCACGAAACATGCCAATAGCAACAAGTATTGCCACAAGATATGGGATAATTCTGACGGAAATAGTAAAACCATCCTTTGCACCTTCTACGAAAGTTTCATATACTTTTACTTTTTTGAAAACCAATCCATAAAATGGGATGCCCACCAATAGAAATGGAATAATGTATTTTGAGAATTCATTCACACCACTGACAAATAAGTTTATCATGATTGACGCTCTTCAGTAATAGAAAATCGTTTCTGCTTTTCTAAAAACTTTACTGCAACTATTGCAGCAATCGTAGACATTCCGGTTGCCACAATAGTTGTAATAAATATCTGACTGGAATGGGTGCCCATGAGTGCTACCACAGTGGCTGGAAGAATTAACTGTACGCTGGATGTATTGATTGCCAAAAAGGTACACATGGCATTGGTGGCTGTTTCTTTGTTCGGGTTTAATTCTTGGAGTTCTTCCATGGCTTTAAGCCCAAGCGGCGTAGCCGCATTTCCCAATCCTAATATATTGGCTGCCATATTTAATACGATGGACCCAATCGCAGGGTGATCTTCCGGAACGTCAGGAAAAAGACGAATCGTTATAGGACGTAAACCTTTGGCAATGACACGAATCAGTCCAGATTCTTCCGCTATTTTCATGATGCCTAGCCAGAGAGCCATAATTCCGATGAGTCCAATTGCTAGATTTACTGCTACTTTTGCCATATCAATAGCCGCTTCTGTTACCGCATCAATGTTCCCTGTGAATGCACCGACGACAACGCCAATAAACATCATTCCAAACCAAATATAATTCAACATATCATTTCCTTACTTTACGGGTGAATCCAATAATGTTAATGTTGATGAATTGAATTTTGCATCCAATTGAACTGGGATGGAAATGGGCAAAGTGGATTGAAAAACACCGTGTCCACAGGGAAAATTGGAAATAATCGGAATATCCAAATCGCTACAAACATCCATGACTATTTCATCCGTTGATTTTCCGAAAGGTATATCTTGATCTTTCATATCCACCAGTTCTCCAATAATTAATCCAGTAATATTTTGAAACATTCCCGCTTCTTTCATGTGGACCAACATGCGGTCGAATGCATATAAATATTCATCAATATCCTCAATAAATAGAATAGTACCATTCGTATTGAGTTGATCTGCTGTTCCTAATCGATTAACCAATAAACACATATTCCCGCCCCAAAGGGGGCCTACAGCTTTTCCGGATTTTAAAACACGGTGTTGTAATTCATGTGGTGATTGAATTGTTATAGATTCATAGCCGAATAAAGTTTTTTCTATTAAATCAAAATTATAATCCACCATACCCTTTTTAAAGCTAGACAACATGGGACCATGAAAGGTAACAAGTCCGGTTTTTTGTGTGATGGATGTAAGAAATGCTGTCACGTCGCTATACCCCATAAATATTTTCGGATTCGCTTTAATTAAATCATAATCGAGTAAAGGTAAAACGCGATTAGCGCCATATCCTCCACGAGCACAAATAATAGCATCAATATTTGGATTGGCAAACATGCCATTAATATCCTTGGCTCTTTGTTCTGGCATGCCTGCAAATGTATGATCTTTCAAAAATACACTTTCGCCCAAAACAAGATGGTAGCCCTTTTGTTCAAATATAGCTATGGCCAATTTCAAATCTGACTCATTCATCCATGAAGATGGACTCAAAATGCCGATAGTGGCATTTGGTTTTAGAGCAGGTGGTTTAATCATGAATCAACAGCCCTAAAATTCGGTCTTGGAGTTGGCGATATTCTCTGGATGAACCAATATACCCATTCATCAACATAGAAAAGGCTACAGGTCCATAAGTGGGAGAAAATGCGTATCCTGATAAACAACTTACACCAGATAAATGGCCGGTCTTGGCTCGAATACGATCACCATGAACTTTCATTCGATCTTTTAATGTTCCTTCTGAACCACCGTGTGGAAGTATTTTTAAAAAATCATTATTGAATGGACTTTGATACATATAGGTCAATAAATCTATAAAATGGTCAGCACATGTTAAATTGTATCTAGAAACCCCTGATCCATCAACCAAGCGAATGGTCGTTGTATCAATCGTTGTAGTATCGGCTAAAAAAGATTTTACAACGTTGAGTCCATTCTTCCAGTTTCCCGGTATTCTATCTGTGACTCCCAATGTTTTTATAAATAATTCTGCAGTAAGATTATCACTTTCATTCATGAGATTTTCAGCCGAGTAAATAAGAGAATCTGAAATATGGGATGTCAATTTAATAGAAGATTTTGTACTATTTCCAATAGCTACCTTTTTAACAGTTGTACCATATTTTTCTAACATTTCCCTTAATACAGTTCCAGCAAAAAGGGGGGGATGATAAATATTTCGAATGATTGTATCCTCAGGTGCCTTGATTAATTTTTCTCCTGTGATTGTAAATCGATTTGTTCGGCCAGCCCAATCGCGATCAATCTTAAACTTTTGAAAATCAACGGTGTCATTTACTGTAATAGATTGATTATCTATTTGTATATAGTTTGTTGATGGGTGGGCTTGAATAGTAACTGGTTCTCCCATTTTTCCGGCTTGGACAAAAAACTTGACACAATTATCATTCAAAGAAAGCGCGCTCACTGGAGCAGCATACCACCAATGACCCTCATCCCACATCCAACCTTCGCCGTAATGTAGTGTATCCATTATACTTTCATCCACAAATAATGTATCAATAGATGTTATGCTCGTTGAAACAATTTCTGCTAGGGAATCCAATTTATCTAAAGAAAAGTCAGGATCTCCATCGCCAACCAGATAAATATTTTTCTGATTCTGATATATTGACGTTTCAAATGTATAGTCTGTGCCCAAATAGACTAAAGCGGCTGCGCTTGTATACAATTTATTATTACTGGCTGGTATGAGTTTTTTATGGCTATTGAGAGCATACAACGTTTTCCCTGAAGTGAGAGATGTCATTTTTAAACTCATATTGATATCAAGATTAGAATCTACTATAAGAGTATTAATCTCTTTTTTCAAGGTTGGAATTCCGGGATTATCGAGTAGCACTTTAGGCGGTGCACAGGCAATAATCCAAAAAAGAATGATTGAAAAAGTGGTTTTATAAAATGTCATTTAATTAATTGTCTAGATGGTGGATAAATTTATTTAACAATTGGATCCCAAACCGGAATGCTTTTTTGAAATCATCATTTGATATTTTTACTCTCTTTGCAAAATGATACGTAGCTTCGATATGGGGTTGGAAAGACCATATCGGTTTTGAGTTATGTGCAATTCCTTCGATCTCCACATCATCACTGGACGCAATAATAGAAAAATCTTTAGGACAAGTGGTCACACCTTCTTTATGAGAAAATATGAGTGGCCCAGATATTGGTTCACCCCATAATTCAGTTTCCTGGATATGAACATTTCGGATGCCCAGCATCTTTTGTCTGTTCCATAAGAAATCCACAGCCCCTCCAAACAAGTGAGCGATGAGTTGGTGTCCATAACAAATTCCTAAAACTGGAATTTCCAAATCGATTGCTCTAACCATATTATCGGATAGCCTTTTTTGCCATTCAGATTTATCATGAACTGATGAAGCGCTGCCCATGAGGATAATTCCGCATGAATTAACTAATTCATCATCAATACTTTTTTCATTCGTAAGAGCCGGAAGATGGTACGTACAGCTAATGCCCGTTAGGGAATTTATATGATTAAAGGATGATATTTCCGGCTGATAGACAGAAGGATCTATCACCATGAGAGACTTATTTAGCATGTGGAATCTATAAATTTTACGAATAATATTTTAGCTCAAGGGAATACACCCATTTTCATTCTCAAAATTAAGGTTTAACTACTGGAAATGGTTATGCATTATTCAATTTTTATTTTTAAGAGAGAAAACTCTATTGATATTTTCCCTCTTTTGTTAAACTTATGGTTCGTGAGAAAGGATAGATTCTAATAATGGAACAAATATTACATTAAAGTTGAAAAAACAGTGGGTTCTAATATAGATTTCTTTTCAATTCAAACTGGAAATCCTAGGTAAACAATAAAATTTATGGCATGGTAAAAAAAACAATATTAAGGATATTAACATTATTACTTTTTGGCTCCTTCATTCTTGCCGAAAGTGGAAAAATATCAGGTATTGTAGTAGAGAAAGATTCTGGCGAACCATTACTAGGTGTAAGCATTATAGTTGAAGGTCAAGGAATTGGGGCCGATTCAGATGTAAATGGACAATTCATTATTATTAATGTTCGTCCGGGAACATATACACTTAAAACATCCTATATCGGATATGCAACCGTTAAAGTAACTGATTTAATTGTAAATACAGGCCGCACATCAATACAGAATTTTACATTAGTCCAAGAAGTTATTGAAGGGGAAGAGGTAGTTGTTACTGCTGACAGACCACTCATACACAAAGATCTAACATCATCGCAAAAGGTTACAACTGCAGAAGAAATTAGCGCTATGCCGGTGGAGTCCTTTCTAGGTGTCCTTACTGCTCAGGCTGGCGTTAATCAGGGTGCCGGTGGTGAATTGCATATACGTGGCGGGAGAAGTAATGAAGTGGGGTATTTTATTGATGGTATTTCGGTTGCAAATCCCTTTTTTACTAATGGACTCTCTATAAATGTATCCAACAAAGCATTACAAGAATTAAAAGTGGTAAGTGGTACTTTTAATGCAGAATATGGAAATGCCATGAGTGGAATTGTTAATATCCAGATCAAGGAAGGTGGTAGGGGTTACGATGGTAGTTTTACTATGTACACAGGTGATCGATACTCTAATGATACGGATCTTTATACGAATATTGATGATTATGACTTATTGAATCGTCAAACGTGGGAAGGATATTTGAGTGGGCCAATCCCCTTTACAAAAGGTAAAATAACATTTAACTCAAGTTCTAAATTTACTGGGCAGAAAGGATATCTCTATGGTATTCGTGAACATACTGTTCAAGATTATGCCAATTTTGAAACGGAAACATGGTATATACAAATGGGGGGGGATAGTAGTCTAGTTGCAATGAATCCCAGTGAATCATTCAACCAGTTAGTGAAACTCACTTATAAGATAACCCCAAGACTTAAATTATCGACACAATATTTAGGGAGCCAGGGAGAGTCTCAATCTTATTCTCATTTTTATAAATATAATCCTGATGGTATATCAACCTATCGATCTAACAATAATAATCTTTCTCTGAAAATAAACCAAGCTTTAGGGAGTAAAACATTTTATGAAGGGCATATTTTTATAAATAAAACAGATTATAAGGCATTTCAGTTCTCGCCTATCAGCTTGGAAAGTGCTATTCCATTTACAAGTGGTTCAGGATTCGGAGATGATGAAGATATGGCATTATTAATAAATACTCCTGGTGTTTATACAATTGGGGATCAGGAAATAACCATAGTTGACAGTTATATTTATATTCTCCCTAACTCAAATTATGCTTCAACTATTAATATAAGAGGGAGCCCTAGTTCAGCCACATTCTCCTTTGGAGGATCTAATCGAGGACATTCTTATAGAGACTCTGAATCTCTAGGTGGTAAATTTGATATTACATCGCAGATTACTACCCGCCATGAAGTCAAAGCCGGCATTCAATTTAGAAATGATAATTTGAATGAAAGAAACTTTTCTGTGTTATTTGATGGGAACACCTATAAGATACCAACCATCCCTACTGAAAATGGTTCACCTTCCCATAATTATTATACTGAGAATGCGACTTTTTATTCTTCTTATTTACAGGATAAACTGGAATATGAGAGTTTTATCATGAATGCAGGAATTCGTTATGATACATTCGAACCAAATACCAAGCATATCAATGATTTGATTGACCCAGAAGGAGATGAATCGGAAAGTAAGAAAAAAACAATGTGGTCACCCAGAATCGGTGTGGCATTCCCCATTACGGATGAAGGTATTTTACATTTTTCATACGGTCATTTTTATCAAATGCCCACACTTAGGAAATTATTTCTCACAAGTATTTTCGGTGCAGGACTTTCACCGAGTATTGGGTATGGTAATTTAAAACCCGAAAAGACCGTAATGTATGAATTTGGGTTACAGCAGCTATTGAGTCGCCATTTGGCAATCAATAGCAGTATTTTTTATAAGGATATTCGGAATCTTTTAGCACTGCAATCGATCCATTATAATTCCCCTGTATATGGTCCATCCGACTATGCAATTTATTTAAATAAAGATTATGCCATGGTGAAAGGGATTACCTTCAGCTTAACAAAAAGATGGGATCCTATATCGAGATTGTCTGCTTTTCTAGATTATTCTTACCAAACTACTGAAGGAAATAGTACAAATAGTGGGTCTTTCTTTTTCAATGCATTGACAGGTGAAGAGGAAGAAAAGAAAATTGTTTCTTTGTCATGGGATCAAAGTCATGTATTCAATTCTACCATCACAATTACTGAACCGGGTCCAAAAGGATGGGGGCTCAGCTTTATCGGAAAATTGAGTACTGGCTGGCCTTATACTCCAAATATTCCAAATGCAAATTATGTCCCTTACCCGAACAGTTCACGGAAACCAGTTCAAAAGTCACTGGATATGAGGTATTATAAAGTAATTTCTATGGCCAAACTGGAATTTGAATTATTCATAAAAGTTTATAATGTGTTTGATACTCGAAATGAAAAATATGTTTATACCGATACTGGTCGATCCGGTTATACTTATGTAAATCGTTCACTCCAAGAGACAGAAGCATTTAAAAGTCATTATGGAGAACCGGGTGTACATACTTGGGATGAATATCATAACCGACCGGATTATTATAGCCCGCCAAGATTAGTGACTATAGGTTGGAGCATTAACTTATGAGTCCAAAAAATCTACATCTAAGTTTTTTGATTGGAGTGGCTCTAATCTTTGGTAATCTAACCAATGCAGCTTTTCCATTTCTATTAGATAAAGATTTCAAAGATGGCCCTAAGAAAGAATGGAGTCAGTCGAAGTTTGAGCGGTATTATCGTTGGACAGAAAGAAATCGTGCCCGCATTTTAGAGGAGGATGAACAGATTTTACGCCGCCAATATGCAATTATCACAGGGAATAAGATTACATCCGAGATTTGGAATTATGGTTCTATATCTAGGCCCGGTAATCGAATCACAGATATTATTTGGGAAGGTTTGGGATATGGGTATGAGTTTGGGCCGTTTATTTGTGCTGAAGTTCCGGTGAAACCCAATAGTCACCCGGATGCTTATCCAAAAGTAGAAAATGGGGACACAACTTGGTTTGCCAGGGTCATTAGTGATGGTTTGGTAACAGACCCTGAACGATCTCCAGATGGGTCAGAATATTGGACTTGGGAGCCATTGTCACACAGTGATAATGGCATTTATTTTGCGGATCCGAATTCTGAAAAAATTCCAACATCTAGCGATATAGATCGTGATTTTGACGGAAAGCCTGATAGTTGGGCAGAGGATTGGTATAATCCCAATCTAAAAGATTATGTTTGGCCAGGGGATTTAAGACAAGGTGCATCCAATGCAGATGAAGAAGCATTTTTTGTTTGTGATGATCGAAGAAACAAAGAGTTTGAATATTATCCCTTTCCAGATGATTCTTCGCGAAAGGGTTTGGGTTTACAGATCGAATATCGGTATTACCAATGGGCAAATCCATTAGCAGAAGATATTATTTTTCTAATCTATAAAGTAACAAATAAAAGTGAAAAGGATCTTCATGAAGTGATATTTGGTATGTGGGGTGATCCTCATATTGGAGGCCCAAGTGATTGGAGTGATGATTTATCCTATTTTGACCATGAATTAAATATGGTTTATTGTTGGGATGAAGATGGTAGCGCAAGTGGAAGTGCCAGGAACCCTGGTTTTTTTGGGTATAAGTTTTTAGAAAGTCCTGGCAATCCTTATGATGGTTTAGATAATGATAATGATGGAATGACTGATGAAAGTAGAAATAATAATGAAGATGATGATAATGACTGGGATGTTGAAAATGATGATATTGGTATAGATGGTGTTCCAAACACAGGTGATTGTGGTGAGGGTGATGGAGTACCGACGGCCCCAATAGATTGTAATAAACAATATGATATTCGTGCACCGGGTGAACCGAATTATGAATGGACCGATTTAGATGAAGCAGATATGGTGGGGCTAACCGGTTTTTCGTCTCCATCATTTTCGGGAACAACAATTGCTGCTGATGATCGTGTATTTAATGATTTTTTACAGCCAGGAGTTTTTGATTCTGCAAATGCCACCCAGGCTGGAGATTATGTATTTATTTATAATTCAGGGCCTATTGACCTCCCTGCAGGTGAAACCAGAAGATTCTCTATTGCGTTACTCGTTGGAGAAGACCATGATGATCTTACTTTGAATGCTATTACAGCACAGGATATTTATGAAAGGAATTACCAATTCGCTAAACCGCCTGAGAAACCTATCATTACTGCTGTTCCTGGGGATGAACAGGTCACCTTATTTTGGGATAACAAGGCGGAAGAGTCTATTGATCCTATATCAGATCAATATGATTTTGAGGGCTATGTGATATATAGAAGTACGGATCCACAATTTTTGGATCAACAAACAATTACAGATGATTTTGGTACTAAATTTCTTTTTGAACCATTAAAAATGGTTAATGGAGCACCTGCAAGATTTGATCTTGAAAATGATTACTATGGTCTCAGTTCTGTAGTGTATTCCGGTAGAGGGACTCATTATAATTTAGGTGATAATACAGGGCTGGTTCATTCGTTTATCGATTCAAATAATGTGATTAATGGTCAAACTTACTACTATACTGTTGTTTCTTATGATCATGGTGATGTGGATTTACAAATACCACCTACAGAATGTTCCAAAACTATTACAGTTAACCCTGAAACAAATGAGCTAATTCTTGATGTAAATACAAGGAGGGTCATCCCGAGATCACCATCTACAGGGTATGTACCTGGTAGTATCAATGGATTTATTGCGCATCCTTCAGGCGTGTCCACAGCTACCGTTCACTTAGAAATTGTTGGTCCAGATGAAGTAGAAAATGACAATATGTTTCAGCTAACCTTCAAAGAATCACCTACACGCTATAGTCTGAGAGATTTAACGCCCATTGAAGAAAAAATAACAATAAGATTAGATCAATTTGTGGGTTTGTTAAAAGAGAATATTGTTAGTGAATCTGTACACGTTATAGATGAAAATGAGACTGAATATATTCAGGGCACTGATTATGAAATATTAAATGATATTGGGAAAATTAGGGGGATACCTTCAGGGACAATGTCAGATGGTCAAATTTATACCATATCGTATACCTATTTTCCATTTATTGAAAGTGAACATGTAAACTCCGAACAATTAAATCCAATTTTTGATGGGATTAATATTACAGTTCAGGATGTAGAGTTGGCTTTGGATCAATCAAGTACGGGCTGGTCATCTTCGTCTAGGTCAAATTGGATTGGTGATGTTATACCATTTAATGGTGCAGACCAATTCATGTATCCTGGAGATTATGAGATTAGGTTTTTTGATGAAATCGCTGATACCAGTAGTAGCGCGTTGCATCCATCTTTCGGCTATTCAAGGATGAATTTTCAAGTTTGGGATGTAACAGTTGGGAGAGAGCTGGCTCAAGAAGAAGTAACCATAATTGAAGAAGGAGAGTCAGATAGCCTTTGGACACCGGGTGATCGTGCAATCATTATGGAGGGTGATCCTCTCAGGCCTAAGTGGGAATTTACTTTTTTTCAACCTGAGTTTGGTGATACAATATCTCCTGAAAATGGAGATGTATTTTTCATCGGAACACATCGACCATTTGCTACGAGTGATACAATGACTTTTTCAACGGTCGCTAGTAATTATAATAGCAATAAAGCACATGATGAATTGAAAAATATTTCTGTTGTACCAAACCCCTATGTTGTAACCAATGTCTTAGAACAATTGGATTTGCAGAACCCTCAAGATAGAGGCTCCCGAAAAATTTATTTTAATCATTTACCAATGCAATGCACTATTTCTATTTATACAGTTTCAGGTGACCATGTCCAAACATTAAATCACGATACTGAGATGAATAATGGGCAGGAACATTGGGATTTGACCACAAAAGACAATTTTCCATTGGCTTTTGGTGTATATATTTATCATGTTAATGCACCAGGCGTGGGTGAAAAAATTGGAAGGTTTGCCGTTATCAAATGATAAAAATATTATTTCAAATGACGTTCATATCAACTGTCCTATTGGGACAGTTTGGAAACAATCAAATTATTACCAAATCGGGTACGACAGTGGCTCAGTTTCTAAAAATAGGTGTGGATGCACGCAGTACCGCAATGGGCAATGCTGGTGTTGGCCTGAAATCCAATTTGAGTAGTATGTTTTGGAATCCAGCTGGATTAGCAAGCATCCAAGGTATTGGTATTCAGTTTGGAAACCATGATTGGCTCGCTACTATGAAACATCAACATATTTTTACAGGAATTTCTCTTCCTGGGGCAGGTGTATTAGGATTTGGTATCATCAGCCTTTCTTCACCGGAAGATCTTGTAAGAACTGTTGTAAAACCAGAAGGAACCGGTGAAAAATTTTCTACTAATGATTTAGCAGTTAATCTAAGCTATGCCCGTTCCTTGACGGATAAATTTTCCTTAGGTGGCTCCATCAAATATATCCAGCAGAATATTTGGCACGCAACGGCGAGTACTTTTGCAGGGGATATTGGTGCGTTATTTACAACACCATTTAAAGGAATAAGGCTTGGTGCATCTATAAGTAATTATGGCGGAAAAATGAAATTAGAGGGTAGAGATCAAAAAATCAGTGTGGATCCTGATCCAGTGAATCAAGGGAATGTTGAGTTTATCAATGCAAATCTTGAAACAGAATCTTTTCCAATACCATTGTTTTTCCGCGTTGGTATTTCTGGCGAATTCATTAATTCAAATAATTTAAGATTAACCTATGGCATAGATGCATTACACCCTAATGATAATTCTGAGTATGTGAATATGGGCATGGAAGCAGTTTTTAATAATCTTGTTTCCGTACGTACAGGGATTCCTTCTTTATTTAAAGAAGAGTCAATTGAAGGCCCAACATTTGGTGTAGGATTAGATTATCGTATTTGGAGAACTGCTACCATCTTGAAATTGGATTATTCAATTTCAGATTTTGGGCCATTAGGTTCTGTAGAGCGACTATCAATAGGGTTTAATTTTTAAGCTATAAATATATTATTGAATTGAAACGAATTTTCTCATTTCAATTTTTATTATTATTTTCTTTTATATTTTCCCAAGTTGGGGATTTGGGTCCATTAATTGACGAATATCCTGCTCTTGAAGTCCATGACAGTTTATCTTTCTTCATACATGAAGGAAAATCTTCTCAAATAGATTATTTATTAGAAGGTGGTGCGCTTGAGATTGAAAGTGAATCTGTTATTCGTGTTACATTTTCTATTATTAATAGGAGAGGTCAATCTATATCTTATTCGGGGAATTTATTCCAAAGCGAAAACTCGGGTACAACCTTTGCAACATTTACCAATGAATCAAAGGAAAAATTAAGTCAATTTTCCTATACTATAGTTGCTACTGAATTATTACAAATTAAATCAGTGATTGGATTTATTCCAGATTTAGAATTGATTCAAATTACTTCACGCCCCATAAATATAATGGATGGTGATGTTCCAAAACCATCCATTGTTACTAGAGAAGAATGGGGAGCAGAACCTCCAAAATATTCTTATAGTAACCATCCTTATATTGATAAGTTGACACTTCATCATGCAGCCTGTTGCAGTGCAGAAAATTTAGCTGAAGGTAAAAGTCAAGTTAGGTGGATCCAAGATTTTCATCAGAATGGACGAGGATGGAATGATATTGCCTATCATTTTCTTGTTGATCGTGGAGGCAATATTTATCAGGGTCGACCTGAAACCGTTGTTGGGTCACATGTAGGTGGTGCAAATTCAGGAAATATAGGTGTCTGCCTATTGGGGTGTTACCATCCACCCGAAGAGAATTGTTTTCAGACAATGACATCTGAAAGTCGAGAATCTATTATGCAATTATTTGGTTGGATTTCAGATGCTTACCAGCAAAATCCAGCATCACTTCTTGGGCATAGGGATTATTTTGGTAATACTGCATGTCCTGGTGATAATGTTTGGTATGAATTGCCGAATATTCGCATAGATATTGTTAATTATATGGAATCTATGGAGATTCCTCCAATTTCATTTTTTCAACCGGCCTTTCCAAACCCGTTTTCAACCCAAGTTACATTTAGCATCGAATTAACTAACGGTGCTGACTTATATATAGATATTTTTGATATTCTTGGGAGAAAGGTAAAAACTTTATACGGCACCGACTTGATACCTGGAATTAAGTATTTAAGTTGGGATGGAAAAAATGATCTTGGCCAAAAATTAGGTAATGGTTTATACTTTGCCCATCCGGAAAATGAATCGGGTTTAGAAACTGTGAAACTAGTTTTAATAAAATAGTGTATTTTTCTTAGTAGGATTGAATGAAATCCAGGGGCGAAGTACCTTTCTTTATTCCCTTTAATAATTGGTCACTACCCCACAGTCGGTTTAAGTGTTTTTCTTTAAATGTAATATTCTCGGAATACATGGAGTAAAAAATAAATAAAGTAACTATACCTGTATTTACACTGTTATAATTATTTCGATCTAAGATAACGATTTCGATCCCGGAACATTTTTCATCCTGAAATTTTGGGTGTTTGGACATTCCTGGAATGGAAATAGGTGTAAATAAGGCCGGCTTAAATACAACTCCCGGTAAGTTAAATTTATTGAGTTTTTGAGATAAAAGTTTTCCATCTACCCATGGTGCACCAATTTGTTTAAATGGATTTTGAGTTCCACGACCTTCACTCAAATTTGTTCCTTCTATGATACACATTCCAGGGTAAATAATAGCAGTTTCTAAATCAGGAATATTAGGAGATGGTTTTATCCAAGGCAAGTCTGTTTCATCATACCAAAGGCTTTGTTCCCAACCCTCCATTTCAATCACTTCTACAATCGGGACAGGGGAGATCCATTTGTTCGCAATTATTTTTTGGGCTAAGCCGCCTACAGTTCCACCATAACGAATTGGGATTGGGTAATAACCCACAAAGGTTTGATAATCCAATTTCAAGATTGGTCCTTCAATAATATCGCCTCGAATTGGATTAGGACGATCCAAAACGATCACTGAAATTTCTAATTCTGCAGCAGATTCCATGACTAATCCTAGCGTGGTGATATAGGTATAAAATCGAGCACCAATATCTTGAATGTCATAGAGAATTAAATCAACCCCTTCGAGCATTTCAATTGAAGGTTTCCGAGTTTTTCCATAGAGACTAATGACTTTAGGTAAATCCAAATTACTTTCTGAATAGGAGACTTCCGCTCCAGCATCGACATTCCCAAAAAGCCCATGCTCAGGAGTAAATATAACTTTCAAATCCACATCGTTCATGGTCATGAGTCGCTTATAATTAGAAATACCAAATCTATCAATTCCGCTATGATTGGTAACCAGTGCAATAGACTTTCCCTGAATGATATTTTTCTTTTTTTCCAACAGCACATCCAAGCCTGTTAAAACATGAATTTTTTCAACAGGGGGAGGTGGTTTTTTATTAAAGTGTTTCAACTGTTCTTGATGAATAGATGAGCGATTTTCTTGTGCAAAAAAGAAAGTGAGAAAAAGGAGAAAGGAAATCCGGTGGATCATTTTAATAAAGTAACTTTCCTGGATTCAATTGTTTTTCCATTACTGATAGAAACTAAATATAAGCCTGTCGGACTTGGTTGACCTTTTTGATCTAACCCATCCCAGGTAAAACTGGTTTTATTTTGGATTGAAGTCAGGGTTGATTGTTTAACAACTCTACCCAAAATATCTGTAATGGTTATTATAATTGTCTCGTTTAACATTGATGAAAATTTAATTGTGAGGGAAGTATTAGTTGGATTGGGATACAATTTATCGATTACAAGGGAAGATGGCATTGGGGCTGGTAAATTATCTCCAATTTCCAGTTGTGATTGATAAAAATTCATTATCTCCATCATTAGCTCATTTCTTTTAGATTCGGGGTAAATTGTTTCAAATCCAACTGCAAGATATACCAACCCACCATCTACATTTCCTGATCCAAATGTGCCTACATATTCAACTCCCAGGCCACCTTGTGTTGAATAATTAACCCCGTCATATTTTGCACAAATCGAAGCATCTCCTACTGGAAAAATTCCATCGGGCCAATCAACATCGTAGGTACCTTGGGATCCATCATCAAAGGTAAGTCCGGTGATACCGTCCAAGATGCTATTATTAACGCCATATCCACTATAAACATTACTGCCAGCTGCATCGGAGATATAATCTGCTTTTAAATAATTAGTATAAAATTGGTTATCCGATGTACTGCCTTGTCCGGAAAGGTCATAACCAATTTCTGATCCGGAGACGAATAAAAATCTTCCACTTTCTAAAAAAGATTTCACTAGGGTTTGCTCTGTACCTGTAAAAGCACTGGTGGATGTTCCCTCCTCGCCAAGAATCCAATCAACATAATTGTAATCGGTTAACGAAATGTTTCCATTTATCACTGCTTCATTGGACGCCGAATCAAATGAATATCCTGCTATATGCAGTGCACTACCATGTTGGCGAATAAAATCAAACGTATTATTTGTCCCTGCCATTCTATCAAACCCATTCACAATTAAGCAAGAAATTGGTTCATCCGTTGGAACTACACCCAGCATTTCAGTTGGGTCACTATTCCCAAAGATATTTGTTGCAACGACTTTAATGAAATATGTTTCATCTTCTGATAAATCACTAATTATTATTGGGGTTTCGGAAAAAATACCAATAGTGTCAATATCATATTCAATTTCAAGATAATCTCTTAAAACAATAAATTCATCGGCCCCGCTTGCGCCGTTAAAATCGAGTTGAATTTCACCCCCTCCAATATTTTTAATATATAGATCAGTTGGAGAAGTGGGAGGTAATCCTCCACTAAATTTGGCATAAAGGAGTTCCCATAGTTCCGGGTTGGTACCGTCGTAACCCAAAGCCCACATGCCGATGCCTTTCAAATCATGATAAAGGGCAAAATCATATTTCAATGAAAGAGAGAGGCTATCATCATACCACCCTTGATTCCAATTTGAATCTTGGTAATAATACCAGGGTGTTTGGGAAGATTCATGCCATTGTTTTCCAAAGGAAAGGGCAAGTGGTTCCATTTCAGAGTATGTTTTTGAAACTCCAGTTCCTGTAGTTGCTGCACCTGGTGTGTTAGATGTAGTTGGCCATTCGAATCCATAGTAAGGTATACCCAAGATCAATTTGTCTGCTTGAAAATTGGTTTTTTCCAAATAATCCATCACTGTCCAAGAAAGTGTGTATCCGGGACCGGTCAATGGCGACACAGGTCCTGTCGTAGAACTCTCACTCCAATGATATGCGTACCCCATGATGAAGAGACCATCACTGATTGTTGCCAATGCATTATAATCCCAGGCATCATTCCAATCCACCGCCGGCATGGCCAGCGTCACTTGTGAACCGGGAATCTCAGAATGAAACGTTTCGGTAAGATCTGTTATAAATGTAACCATATTCTCTTTTTGAGAGGCAGGGAAAGATTCAAAATCAACATTTACACCATCAGCATTTCCCGCTTGCACCTGTTCTAATAGATTATCGATCAGGTTTTGACGATAGGTTGCACTGCTGAGTAAAGTTTCAATTCCACTGCTACTAAATAGTGTGACACATAAAACAACATTTGTGCCGTGATCATGTGCTTCGTTAATCAAACCTGTAATAGGCCATCCGTGAAGATTCCCCAAACTTCCATTGGTGTTTGCTTCAGCGCTGAAATAGGCCAAAGTAGATATGAGATCAAAATTATAATTTTGCCAAGAAGTCCCCATCCAATAAGGGTGATAGCCAAAGACCTCTCTAGATGGTATACGATCTCGTACAACCTTTGGTTTGATAGGATCTATATTATGTAATTCAGGAAGAATATAATTTTGGTTATAGTATTCCAATTGGGTTTGGTGGATACTTGGAACAGTTTGACCAATTAACCAACCAGCCAGTCCTATTATTATATAAAATCTAAATATCACAACCTGAAAAAATATCTTCAATTGTTTCCCGTTTTCGTATCAAGGTTGATTTTTTTCCATTCAGAAGAATTTCGGCAGCACGAGGTCGTGTACAAAATTGATGGGACATTGTATAGGAATACGCACCTGTATCCATGACTGCAATTAAATCACCTTCTTCCACATCAGGAAATTCGCGATCTACTGCAATGCGATCCGTATTTTCACAAATACGCCCTGTGACATCCACTATATGGTTTTTAGGTGCATACGGGTCTCCCACTTTATATATCCGGTGGTAAGCCCCATAAAGTGCAGGTCGCATGAGTGTTTCCATGCCTGCATCCACACCAATATATGATTTATAACTTTCTTTTATCCCAGTGACTTGGGTGAGCAAAATTCCCGTATCCCCAACCACTGATTTACCGGGTTCAATCCAAAGAGATGGTTTTTTTTCATTTCGTTCATCGAAGTAAGCATGGAAATTATTTGCCACATTTCGAAAAACTTTATTGAAATCTAAAGGTGTTTCATCATCATGGTAAGGAATCCCATATCCACCTCCCAGGCTAATATAATCCATATGGATATCTAATTCTTTTTTAAGCAATCCAACAGCTTTTAAAATTTCATTGATGAGTTTTGGGTAATAATCAAGATCCAATACTCCTGACCCAGTCATACATTGAATCCCAAATTTTGTAATGCCAGATTCCTTAGCGAGCCGGTATGCTTCCACAATATCATAGTGTGGAACACCAAATTTAGAATTTTTACCTCCAGTCACGATTTGAGAAAAAGCTCCTTTTCCAAAACCAGGATTTAGTCGAAACGCTATATCATCTGGGAGACCAATTTTCTTCATGCGATTAAATGATGTAATATCATCTAAATTGATATGGACTCTATTTTCAAGTGCAAATTTTAGGTCATCAGGTGATTCATAATTCCCTGTATAAATACAATGATTGCTTTTTATTCCACTTTTTTTTGCCACATATATTTCACCAGGGCTAGCACAGTCTGCACCAATTGACGGAACAGCATTTTTGAGGATTTTAATTAAATGTGGATTGCTATTTGCTTTAATGGTGTAGCAAATATGATATGAATCAAAATTATCATTTAATGTCTTGTCTAGTAAATCAATATTGTGAATTAAACGTTCTTTAGAATAGATATAAAGTGGTGTACCGTATTGATCTGCAAGAAAATCAAATAACTGTTTTTTTCTTAATAAATCTATAAGTGGATGTTTCGCCATAACATACGAGTATAGAATTGATGGATTATTATTGGATACCGCACAAGAATAGTGTATAAATTATGTTGAATTCATCATAATCTAAATGAATAATAACAAAATTATCCTTTAATTTTATGACCATGAAAAGGAAGAATATTCCAAATTGAAATGGTAGGTAAAAAATACATTTTTGTGATTAGTTTTTTAATCACAAGTTGTGCAATACAGGCGGATCCCTTCAAATGGGTAGATATTATTCCCGACCCATGGTTGCTTACAGAAACAGAATTTGAGTTTTATTTACCCCAATTTCATGAACGGTTCCCCAATTTCCATGATCGTGTGAAAGCATTAAATCTTTGGCGCGTCGGCACACCTTACGGGTTATTTTGTTTGGGAGAAGAATCGGGGATAGATCCTGATCCATTACTCCGTGCTGATTCATCCGATTGTACAGTTCATGTTTTAAGCACTCTCGCATTTGCAGAAAGTTTCTCTTGGCAAAATGCTCGAGATGTTATGGTAGATATTCATTATAAAATGGATGAAAATGGAGAAAAAAAACCTACTTACATTTCGCGATGGCATTATACATCGGATAGGCTTTTGCACCATGATCGAACGGTAGATATTACACCATCTATTGCACATGAAAATGATTTGGAAAAAGTTGAAATTGAACTCAATAAAAAACAGGATGGATCGGAATTTTTAAATCTAAATTGGTCATCGAATGAAACAATTCAATTCATTCCAACTGTCAATATTACGGATAACATGTTGCTAAATTTGCCCGCTGTTAGTGGTGTAGCTTTTGTAAAAAAACGATATTTTAAAATGGGCATTGTTATTGCCCATGAGGGGTATTTGATTGATCAAACAAATTTGATTCATGCATCATCAGAACATAAAAAAACTGTAAATGTAGATTTTTTGTCGTATTTATTTAATGATGGAAAACCAAGATTTGATGGTGTTATGTTTTATAAAATTAACTCTAATTAACTCCTTTAATTTTTTAACAAACATAAAGGTATAGGAGCTTTTATTTGATTCATGAATAAAATAACTTTAATCCTCTGCTTTATTTTGAGCTCTTTATTTGGCCAAAGAGTTGTTGGTTATTATCCTCAGTGGGTACAAAATGGATTTCCCGTTTCTAACATTGATTTATCAGTCGTGACGCATGTAAATCATGCATTTGCCTGGCCCGATGTAAATGGAAATGTTTTATCTTATTCTAATATGTTGAACACAAGTCATAGCGAAACTATTCATTCGGGCGGTGGGAAATTTTTATTATCCTTAGGAGGTTGGGGAAACGATGTTGGATTTGCAACAGTTGCTGCCGATGCCCAATTGAGATTGACGTTTATTGATAATTTGATTGATATTTGTGATACCTATGGTTACGATGGTATAGATATGGATTGGGAACATCCATGGTCAAATGAGGACCGTCAAAACCTTAACTTTCTTATAGCTGAAATGGATTCGGTCTTTAATGCTCATGATCCAGAATTACTTATCACTATGGCAGTACCTATTTCAAATTGGGCTGGTCAATGGTATGATTTTTCTTTTTTACAATTTTATGTGGACTTTTTTAATGCAATGACCTACGATATGCATGGCAGTTGGACCAATGATGCGGGACATAATTCTCCTTTGTATCAATCGCCGCCGGGAGACCCTGATGGCTCCTGTGAAACTGCTATGAATTATTTGATTAATACAAGAGGCATTCCAGAAGGACAAATAAATTTGGGTTTACCTTTTTGGGGAAAACGTTATTATGCATCTGATATTAACGAATCTTTTACAGGCGATGTTGCTGATAAGCGATACAATGAAATTCCTAATCTAATCGATAATGGTTGGGAATATAACTGGGATAATATTGCACTTTGTCCTTATTTAAGGAAAGATGATTACTCGAGAATTATAACTTATGATAATCAGGAATCCATAGGCTATAAGTGTGAATATGCGATCGAACTAGAGCTAGGCGGTGTCATGATTTGGGCGTTGGGATACGATGAAACAACCAATGGACAAGCATTAATTCAATCCATTGATGAAAATTTTTTAGATGTTGACCATAATGAGCCAGCCATAGTTCCAAATAAACTATCACTAAAAGCATATCCCAATCCATTTAATCCATCCTGTAGATTTGAATTTGATTTGGACCATGCAGAGATTATTCAGTTGAATATTTATTCAGTTACTGGCGAAAATGTGGTTACCTTAAGCCATGAAAAACTAGATAGAGGGAACCATGTTTATTATTGGAATGTAAAAAATGCAAATAATAATACTGGATCCAGCCTTTATATCGCAGAACTTTTGGGTGAAAGATCAAAAACAGTTAAAAAAATAGTTTATTTAAAATAATATGAGTTATCCGAACTGGTCTGAGGTTGAAAAACGATTTTTTCAACGACAAGACATTCAAAACCAGACAACAAAAATTCCCTATATCTTGGTTGATAATTTTCCTGATCTTGGGCTTTTAACATCATTACGATTTCTAGAATGGGTGTCTAAGAATCCGGAAGGTGTCATTAGTCTACCAACAGGTAAAACTCCCGAATATTTTATCAAATGGACTCATCATTTTCTCAATAATTGGGATGATAAAGATCTTATTTATCTAAGAAAAGAAAATGGGTTGGGTGTAGACCAAAAGCCAGATCTTTCCCAGCTAAAATTTGTGCAAATTGATGAGTTTTATCCAATAGATCCTTCACAACATAACAGTTTCTTTAATTATGTGAATAATTTTTACTTATCTGGTTTTGGAATATCAAGGGAGAATGCATTGTTGATCAATTGTGCAGAAATACCATTAATCGATGCAAAACAATGGAAAGATATTTTTCCAAATAACATAATTGATCTGACTCTACGCCACAGGGATCCAAAATCTGAATTGGAAAAAGTCCAGCAAAGTTCTATTTATTTGATTGATCAGTGGTGTACCGAATACGAGGAAAAAATACAAAATATGGGTGGAATAGGTTTTTTTCTGGGTGGTTTAGGTCCCGATGGTCATATTGCGTTTAATGTTCGCGGATCAGATCATAATTCTACCACAAGGCTTATGGAAACAAACTTTGAAACACAAGCCGCAGCAGCAACAGACTTAGGCGGAATGGAAGTCAGCAAGAACCGTCTTGTGATTACTATTGGATTAGCATCTATTACTTTCAAAGATGATACAGTTGCGATCATTACGGCTGCGGGGGAAGCGAAAGCATCCATTGTGAAAACTTCACTGGAAAATTTGCCTGATGTAAAATTCCCAGCTACAGTTTTACAGCGATGTGAATATAGCCGATTTTACTTGACTAATGGTGCAGCAAAATTGCTCCAGGATACTGAAAAACATTATTGGGAAAACTCAAATTGGGATGGTGTAAAGAAACAAAGAGCACTTTTACGACTGGCGAAAAGAAAAAATATCTTCGGGAAAAAATTATCTCATGATGATCTTAAAAATGATTCCATTTGTAAAACTATTCCTAGGCTGGGTGAAGGTACTGTAACGGAGATTATAGATAAAATACATGCAAAAGTTCAGCGAGGAATAAAAAATGAATCGAACCAGGTATATTACCATACAGGACCCCATCATGATGATATAATGTTAGGGATGATGCCGCACATTATTCATTTGATTAGAGAGCCCAGTAATTCCCATCATTTTGTCAATATGACTTCTGGGTTTACATCTGTAACAAATGGATTTATATCTAATATATTATCATTTACTTTAGAATTCTTGTTGCAGGGAAAAATACAAATGACAGATTACCCTGATTTTTTCTCCGAAGGTTATAAATTAAAATGGGATAAAGACGTTTTCCATTATTTAGATAATTTGGCGAAGGTTGACAAAAGTGAACAAAATCGAGCTGTGGCGCATCGAGTTATTCGTGGATTGATTAAGATTTATCCTATCAAGAATAAAAATGCTTTAGAAGACCGTATCAATTCTATAATTTCTGAATTAATGCATTATTATGATGGAGAAAAAAACTCTGGTGAAATCCAAAAATTGAAAGGGATAATTCGGGAATATGAGGAAGAACTGGTTTGGTCCAATTATGGTGTACGTGTTCAGGATATATATCATCTTCGATTAGGATTTTATACGGGTGATATTTTTACAAAATCTCCCGAACGGAATCGAGATGTGTTGCCTATTCTGAAACAACTAAAGGAAATAAAGCCTACGGTTATTTCTTTAGCACTTGATCCGGAAGGGAGTGGGCCCGACACACATTATAAAGTGTTACAAGCTATTGCTGATGCGATTCGAATCTGGAATGATGAATCAGATTTATCTCATTTACGGATTTGGGGATATCGAAATGTCTGGTACCGGTTTGATCTTGCTGAAGCGGACGTGATTGTCCCAGTAACATTGAATTCGATGGCGATCCTGCGATCTACTTTTATGAATTGTTATTTGAGCCAAAGAGATGCATCTTTTCCCAGTTATGAATTGGAAGGCCCTTTTTGTGATCTCTCTCAAAAAATCTGGGTCGAGCAGCACCAAGATCTGCAATTAATGTTAGGTAGAGATTATTGGTATCAGAATGAGAATCCTCACCTTCGTGCCGTTCATGGTGCAGTTTATTTAAAGGAAATGGATGTGGAAACCTTCCTGACAGTTGCAAGAGAACTGGAAGAGTCCATGGAAGGAATCTCACTTTCTAAAAATTAAAATTATTCAATTTTAATTTCTTTTTCAGCCAGTTCGGCATCCTGAATTATTTTGGCCAAATGGAAAATATAATAAACTGATTTTTTTATCTCATCTTCTGAGCAGGAAAAACAGGTACCCTTTGCTGGCATAACACCTTCTTCAGCATCCATGCCCTTGAGTACACTTTCATATAATTGATCAAACCCCTTGGCCGCCAATTGCTCAAAATGTGCTTTATCACGGACAGATGCAGCGCCCATATTTCCATACATATGGCAACGAAAACAAGTGGTAACCCAAACGGATTCACCCACAATAATTTCTTTTTTAGTTAGATTCTTATATTCATCCGAATCGTAGATATTTACAGGGGGTTTTTTACCGCATCCAATCAATAAAAGAAAAATGAAAAAGAGAATTAAACGTTGCATGAGTTTCCTTATTTATATTTTTCCAATTCATCAATTTAATATGTCTAATTCACATTAAATAAGAAATAGATAGACTTTGTAAAAATTGAGCTGATATATTTGTAACACTTGAAATAATTTTAAAAAATATTATCATTTAGGTGTTGCTCTGACTAGGTTTTTTCCTTCATTATGAAACCAAATCAACAACTTCATTGGGATAAAGAAGAAATTGCCAATATATTGACACATGGTATTGGCGCTATTGCCAGCGCAGTGGGTTTGAGTTTTTTGGTTTATTTTGCTAATCTAAAAGGTGGAATCTGGGAACAGGTCAGCTTTAGTATCTTTGGCATTACAATGCTTATTGTATTTTTATCGTCCACTATTTATCATACAATCCGAACGCCGAAATGGAAAACAATATTTCAAACAATTGATCAATCTGCAATTTTTCTATTGATTGCAGGATCTTATGTCCCTTTTTGTCTTGTAAGTATGAGAGGTATTTGGGGATGGTCAATTTTATCTGTTATCTGGATTTTAGCCATCATTGGGATTATTTTAAAATTATATTATCAGAATCGGATTGTAAAACCTTTTGTGATCCTGTATGTTGCAATGGGCTGGCTTTGTGTGGTTGCTATAAAACAAATGTTTATAAAAATTCCTGAATTTTCTCTTCTGTTTATTTTCATTGGTGGAATGTTTTACATGGCTGGTATAATTTTCTATTTATGGGAAAAATTGCCTTATAATCATGCTATTTGGCATGTTTTCGTCTTAGGTGGTTGTGCGAGCCATTATGTGGCTGTGATTGACCTTGTCCTTTGAAAAAATTAATCTTATTAGGAATATTGATTATGCCCTTATTCGGGAAAATGCCAGAGATTGGACAGTTGGCACCAGATTTTTCATTGGAAGACCAGGATGGAAAATTGCATTCTCTCGATTATTATAAAGGTAAAAAATTAGTAGTTTACTTTTTCCCAAAGGTATTTACACCGGGCTGAACAAAACAAGCATGTGGATTCCGGGATGAATCTGATAATTATAAAGAATTAGGTATTGTGGTCCTAGGGATCAGTTTTGATTCAAAAAATTCTCTAAAAGCATTTAAAGAGGAATATAGAATCCCTTTTAATTTTTTATCAGATTATGAAAAAAAAGTTGGAAAAATATATGGTGTAAGTCGATTCCTATTTGCTTCAAGGAAAACATTTCTTATTGATGAAAAGGGGATACTGATTCACATCATTGATGAGGTAAATTTGAATACGCATGCAATGGATATTGTAAAAATATTTGAAAAAGCTAAAATAGGAGTAAAATCATGAATATATCTATCGAATATTGCAACATGTGAAACTATTTACCACGGGCTTCCAGTTTGGAAGTAGAATTAAAATCAAAATTTAATCATGTAAATATTGAATTGATTTCCAGTGGTGGAGGCGTTTTTGAAATAACATTAGAAAATAACCTAATTTTTTCAAAGAAAGCGCTAGAACGATTTCCAGAAGAGGGTGAAGTTGAAAAATTGATTCGGGAAAATTTAAACTAATTTGAAAATAGCTCTAAATCATTCTGCCCAGGATTATACTATTGATTTGAATTCAGGTATAGATTTGTCTATTCCAAATAGATTTGATGGAAAAAATCCGATATTTTATAACGCAATACAACCGATGGCTATTCCAGTTGAAAGAGATGGATTTATTGGGTCTGTAGATCGTGGAGGTGGTTGTAATGTCTCCGTGGCAAATGTGGATATTCACTGCACAGGAACTCACACGGAATGTGTGGGGCATATTGATGATTCAGGAAAAAAAATATCTGATGTTTGTCCAATCGGATTTTTATTTACCCAATTGATTACTGT
>CAZCHA010000002.1:39451-41989 GCA_964498175.1 uncultured bacterium | reverse complement strand
GTGTACTGGCTTTTGGATAAAACCAGAGTAATACTTTTTGGCCTTCAAAATCACTGAGACTCACAGAATTTTCACCTTGATCATCCAGTGTAAACGCCGGTGCTTTCGTTCCTTCTTTTAACATTTTCTCTCCTTTATTAAATATAAAGTACTCAAAGTAATCAAAGAATTTACTTTGTGAATTTGGTGCCCTTTGTGTTTAAATCTACTTCGGACCATTTGATGCGGTTATCGTTTGAGCTTAGCATATTGTTCACAGCAGTGATCCCTTCTTTTTGCCCTTTCCAAACCAATGTGTCTTTTGCAGTTTCAAAGTCTACCCATTTGAAATCACAATGTTCTTCAGAAATTATTACATCTTCCCGATCAACTTCAATTCCGAAAACTGGCACGAGATTAATTCTATCTCCATGGGTCTCATAGAATTTACTTACATGATCTGCCACAAACATTCTAACCGGTTCAAAACCAGTTTCTTCTTTTAATTCTCGGATGGCTGCTTCAGTGGCTGTTTCTCCAACTTCAATTTTCCCTGCGACACCTTGCCACAAATGTTCATACATTTTTGTTTTTGCTCGTTTCATGATCAAAAATTTTATCCCATCAATTGTTTGATGAAATATATAAGCATCAATGACCCTCACCAAAATATCAGACATTACATTCCTTTTTGATTTTCCATATCGCTCAACAAAGATTTGGACCAAGTATCAAAATTCCCTTCATTAATCTGATGTCTCATTGCTGCCATCAGATCAAGATAATAGGACAAATTCAACGTGGATGCAATGCGAAGCCCCAGCACTTCATTAATATTAAAAAGGTGGCGAACATATGATCTTGAAAAAGTTCGCCCCCAAGCATGAGAACTATTCGGCTCAACGGGTGAAAAATCATGTTTGAACTTTTCATTCTTAATATTAATCACACCTTCCGATGTGAAAATATGCCCATTTCTTCCATTGCGAGTTGGCATAACACAATCAAACATGTCCACACCACGGCGAACAGATTTTAACAAATCTGATGGTTTGCCTACACCCATCAAATATCGTGGCTGATCTTTCGGTAAAACGGTATCACAAAATTCAACTGTATCCATCATTGCATTTTTTTCTTCACCTACAGCCAATCCGCCAATGGCCATACCGCATGTTGAATATTGTAATAACTCTTCTGCGCTCTTCCGTCTCAATTCGTGATTCACAGAGCCTTGAATAATAGGGAATACGGTTTGCTCAAAATCATATAGCTCTGGATTTCCATTCAACCAATCGTGGCATCGTTTCATCCATCCTGTTGTTCGTTCTACAGCGTCTTGAACTGTTTTATCATTAGAATTCCCTGGGGGACATTCATCAAATGCCATAATAATATCCGCACCCAAATTCCGCTGAATTTCCATGGAAAATTCCGGAGTGAATAAATGACGGCTACCATCCAAATGAGATTGAAATTCCACACCTTTATCGCTGATCTTATTGAGTCGTGCCAGTGAAAACACCTGAAATCCACCACTGTCTGTTAAAATGGGTTTATCCCAAGAATTGAATTTGTGGAGTCCTCCTGCTTTATTTATAACATCAATACCTGGACGCAAATAAAGATGATAGGTATTTCCAAGAATAATTTGGGAACCAACATCTTTCAACTCCTGGGGTGCCATGGTTTTAACAGCACCCACTGTCCCCACGGGCATAAATATGGGTGTTTCTATTTCACCGTGATCAGTTTTTATAATACCCGTGCGGGCAGATGTATTTGAATCAGAATTTTGAAGTGTGAATTTCATATAAATAAATTCAATCCTTGAACGTGCCGAAAAGTGTTAATTGAATAATGATTCGTTTTCTTTAAAAAGTTCAAGTAAGAATTAGAATAATACTCTAAAAGCATCCTTCACGAATTTGACTGGGTGAAGTTCAATTTTTACTTTTTTGGCCTTGTCATTCACGCTGGCTATGGGCACAACTGCTTTCTTAAACCCTAAAGTTGCAGCTTCTTTTAACCGATGTTCAAGACGGTTGATAGAACGAACTTCACCTGCTAAACCAACTTCACCCAATAAAACAATATTTTCCCCAATAGGTTTATCCATTGTGCTCGATGCAATTGAACAAAGAATGGATAAATCTGCGGCCGGGTCATCGACTCGAAGTCCACCAACCAGATTTACAAAAACATCCTTTGTCCCCATGGCAAGCCCCATGCGCTTTTCCAAAACAGCAATCAGCATACCGAGCCTTTTAGTGTCAAAACCATTTACATTTCTTTGGGGAGTTCCATAATTCGCATTGGAAACTAAAGCCTGGACTTCCACCAGAATCGGACGTGTACCTTCCAATGACGGATAAATACTTGTTCCCGCAATTTCGACACTTCGTTCCGCCAAAAACAATTCAGATGGATTTGCTACTTCACTGAGTCCATTTTCGTCCATTTTAAATATGCCAACTTCGTTTGTTGCTCCAAACCTATTCTTGGCTGCTCTTAAAATTCGGTGATCATATCGATCATCTCCTTCCATATATAAAACAG
>CAZCHA010000002.1:35783-39351 GCA_964498175.1 uncultured bacterium | reverse complement strand
GCTGCTCTTAAAATTCGGTGATCATATCGATCATCTCCTTCCATATATAAAACAGTGTCAACCATATGTTCAAGCATTTTAGGGCCAGCAATGGTACCATCTTTAGTCACATGACCTACAATCAGGATTGTAACATTTTTTTGCTTAGATACTTCGAGAAGCCTTTGGCCACAATCTCGAATCTGGCTGGGCGAACCAGGTAATGAGTCTAACCCAGAATTCATCACAGTTTGAATTGAATCAACAATAACTAAGTCTGGTTGAATTCTATCAATATGGGAGATAATACCATCTAATTCATTTTCACCGGACAGAAATAATTTGTCTGGTTTTATATTGAGACGACGAGCCCGAAGAGCCACTTGTTCCTCACTCTCTTCTGCAGAAATGTAAAGTGCTTTCCGGTTAATCCCGGAACAGATGTGAAGCGCCAAAGTAGATTTTCCAACGCCGGGACTACCTCCCAATAAAATAAGAGATCCGGATAAAAGCCCACCACCCAAAACACGGTCTGCTTCGAGGAGCCCTGTTGGAATTCTTTCGCTGGAATCTGCTATTAAAACTTCCTTAAAAGATTTGGTTTCCCGGGGTTTATGGTCACGACCATTTTTCTTTGCAGATATTTTGAATTCAGAAAGTGTTCCCCAGTCTTTACAGGAAGGGCATTGGCCATTCCATTTAGGGAAATCGTCTCCACATGCGGAGCAAAGGTATGCTGTTTTTGTTTTAATTCTAGCCATGGTCAGGTAAGAAATTGGATACCACGGCAAAGAGAATCAAGTAAGGTTTACCAATCTGGACCCAATGAAAAATACCACTGGGGTTTAGAATACCCATTTGAGTTTTTATCCCAGGCTGTTTCGATCCTTAATAAAAAATAACCCAAGTTAATTTTAGTACCTAATCCAATGGTTGTCACCCAAGGTGAAAATTCACCGGAATTACTAGAACCATATCGATCAGGCCAAGATGCATTGGTGAATTCTTTTGGATCATCCCATGCTGCACCTACATCCATGAATGCATGACCGCGAATGTTCCCGAAAATCACTTTCAAAGGAAATCCCAAGGCAAGATAATTGATAAATGGGAAACGAACTTCAATATTCAATAAGGTTGCGTTAGTTCCAAATCGTTCAGCAAACCGTGCGCCACGAAGGGGAAATGCATATTCTGTAAAATAGATATCGTGAATGAGAGATGCGTTGGATGTATCCAAAATCACATTTCGAAAATGACCTTCATCTGTGACACCATTTGTTTCACCGCCACCACCGAGCAAATAGGGTATTCCACCCAGGAAAAATTTTTGTTTATTTGCGCCTATACTTTTTCCAAAAAATCCACGAATAGCTAATGTGTAATCTTTACCCAATAACCAATATTTTCGTGAATCTGTTTTGAAAGTTTGAAATTTCAATTCATTAGACCCATATCCTGGATTAATAGTCATGGACATGTTTTGGCGAAAACCATCAACAGGGCCTGTGAACCCAAAAACAGAATTATCATATATCCAACTTACTCGGGGAAGAATCGTGGAATAATCTGATGAATAGGTGGTTAAGTAACGTATCTGGTTGAATTCATCTGTGCTTTGTTCTAAAATTGAATAATTTATGTTATGCCATGATAATCCATAATCTATCCTCTGGAACCGGCTGAAAGGATGAGAAATAAATCCCTGAAGTCCGTAATGACGAAGCCTGCCAATGGAAAAATAATCTACATTAAAAAAGTCCGCATTCTGAAAAGCAACAAAATGATAATCTATTTGGTTTTTCAAATAGGCATAATAGAAAAAATAATCACTATTTTCCAGAGTCAAAACCATTTCTGTCCCAAAAGCAATTTTATGATCACCTAAAATATCACTAAAAGAAAAGTATGTCATTCCGCTAGTACCAAACACATTACTGATCTGCAGATTTCCACTGATAAGATCCAGTGTAAACCGAGTCTTGTAAGATTTTGGAATATAATGACCATCTACTTTTGTAGAATCTACAGAAACCAATTCCGCCATTCGCGGTTCTTCCATTGATGAATTAAAATGTTCATATCCACGAGCAAAGATCCAATTAGAAAAGCCATCTGAAAACCCCTTCCCCTCCTGATCCGTTTTATGTTTACGAAGATCAGCAATCTTTTCATCATCTGAAACATTTACCGTTACATAATGTGTCTGACTGATCTTTTTTTCCTTCATTCTCAATGGATTTGCAATACTGTAGAGATCCCAACCAATACCCGCATATCCCGCAAAAATGAGCATATCGTCATTTCCGGATAAGGTAGGCTGTTGGAGACCAGTAAGAACATTTGTTATAGCATAGGGCTCAACCTTTTCCTGCTCTTCTCCAGATTCTGGACTAAATTCAGGAATTGGTGATGGATGTATAAACAGGTTCCAAACACCATTATAATCTGACGTATAAAAAAGTGAATTTTTCGTATTCGCCCAAATGGGGTGGGATTCATTATGATCCGTGGCGGTGATGCGCTCAATTTGCATGGTATTAACATTTACGGTGTAAATATCTGTCTGGCTGTAATTGTGTTCAACCATTTTACCATTAAATTCGCCGTTAACGTATTCACCCCTATCAGAGACAAAAACAATTTGGGTTCCTAATGGATTCCAAGATGGATAGGAATCTGAAAATATATCATCAGTGATTTTTCTGGTAGTGCGTTTGTTTACATCGTAAATATAAATATCACTGGAACTGCCCACATGTCCCACAAAAGCAATTTCATTCCCTTTGGGGCTCCAGGCAGCGGAAAAAACACCATCCATTTCCAATTCAATTTTTTGGCTTTTTCTTGTTTTTACATCAATAATATGGAGCACATCTCCTTTACCTGCTTTAGCAGCTACAACAATCTTTTCACTATCCGGGGACCAGGAAAGTCCTGGCTGAAGCCATTTCAATTCTTCAAAATTAACAGATCGATTACCTTTTACCAGTTTTTTGATTCGTTTTCCCGTCATAGCATCCAAAATATGAATATCAAAATAACCAGTTTGATCAGTTAATACTGCCACTCTGCTTCCATCAGGTGAAAGCGCAGGACTTACATTATAAAAGTTTCGTGCTTTTTTATGATCAGTCAATTTTTCTGACATATCCTCTATAGGATCCCGATCTTCCACGTCGCCCCAATATTCCTTTTTAAGGTATTTATGCCATTGGATAGTGAGTTCCTTAAAATTCATCCCCAGTGCCCGTTCATATCCACGTTCGGCATTTTGGGTCATTTTCATAGAACGAAATACATCACCAATTTTTTCCCGTCCGTATTTCCCAGCAATAAATCGCCACAAGGATTGTCCACCTTTATAGGCCATGAAATAATTCAATTCTTTAACAGACGGCATACGTTCATGGATGGCAATATCCCGTAAAACCATATCCGCTTTTGTATCCCAGTTGGAACTCAAATATTCTGCAAGGCCTTCGTTGGACCAAATGGGGACGCGAATCTTGGTTCGGCTTGAAATCACATGCTGCATACTGCCGCCGTAAACCATATCATTAATGATGGCATGTACTAACTCGTGGTG
>CAZCHA010000002.1:34309-35683 GCA_964498175.1 uncultured bacterium | reverse complement strand
GTGAATTCTGCTAAGTCTTTTTCCCCACCATAATAATAAATGTCAAAATGGGGTGTCTGGATAAAATTCCAGTCAAAGTCTCTGTACTGAACCTTATTCTGCCCAAAAGATTGGGCATTCAAAAGCGTTGATAGACATAATAAAATTGTAAACAGAAGTCTCATGGCTTTAAAAACTACGTCTCTTATTGACGAGAGTTCCCTAATGTTAGTTAGGATTATGGAGAGAAGTCAACTATTCGTCGAAACCAATTTTTCTTAGTGCTCCGTCCTTGCCCATAGGAATTGTCACAAGTAAGTTTGGCCCGTCATGAAGACACCCGTCTATTTTATTTCTGACATACATTTAAAGTTGCGAGCATCCCCGAAAGAGAAAAAACGTCGGGGAAGTTTGTTTCGCCTGTTGGATCAAATCCGAAAAACCGGTGGATCGTGCTTTTTTGTTGGAGACCTTTTTGATTTCTATTTTGAATATCCCCATTTGATTCCCAAAGCTTATATGGACTTCTACCAGAAAGCGTCGGAAATGAAAAATGATGGTATTGAACTTCATTTATTATTAGGAAATCACGATTATTGGGTGCAGGAATTCATAACTGAAGAACTGATGGATCAAGTGTATTTTGATGATGCAATTCTTGAAATAAATGGGAAAAAGTTATTTATCACTCATGGTGATGGACTATTGAGTTGGGACCATGGATACCGAATATTGAAAAAAATAATTCGTTCTAAATTTTTTATTTGGATGTTTCGTTGGGTGCATCCCACTATTGCCTATAGATTAGCAAATGCAATTTCAAAAAGCGGACGACATCATACCCATTCTAATGATTTTAATAAAGATGTGCGAATTGAGATCCAAAACATTGCTAAAAATCATTTCGATAATGGCTTTGATTTCATGATCTGCGGGCATTATCATTTAGGTGAGATGTTTAGCGTGAATGAAGGAAAACTGGCCATTTTAGGTGATTGGTTCTACCGACCATCCTATGCCATCTTTGATGGAACCGACTTAACCCTACACCCATGGGAGAATGATGCGTAGGCTGTTTCTCATAGGATTTTTTTCATTATTCTTGTTTCAAGGATGCACAATGATCAAAGGGTTATTTGGGAAAAAAGGTGTTGGGGATCCAAATGATCCTGATTTTTTGAATAATATCCAAACATTGAAAAGCGCATACCGTGACGGGAATATCTTAGCTTTAGATGAATTAATAAATATTTACGAGGATCCTGAACAACATTTAAAAGCACGGACCGCAGCCGGTAAAGTTCTGGCCGAATCCCAACACCCAACGGCTCTGAATTCTATTGCAAATATGGTGGGAACGACAATGGCAGTAGATTACTCCCTCCTGAATGAATC
>CAZCHA010000002.1:0-34209 GCA_964498175.1 uncultured bacterium | reverse complement strand
TTGCAAATATGGTGGGAACGACAATGGCAGTAGATTACTCCCTCCTGAATGAATCTATTAATTTGCTCGGTATGTTTGACGAAAATCCGAAAGCAGCTGAGTCCTTGGTCCAAGCAATGCATAAGCTGGAAGACCGTACCAATACAATTCATATATCCCTCATCAAGAACCTGAACCGTGTCCGAACCAAGGACCAGATTCTTGCATTATTAGACCTCTACGAAGTGGCAAAAAGCAACATGTCCCGTACAGAGCGTCTTTTAACCGAGACTCTAGGAGCTCTCGGGAACCACCAAGTGGTGCCGATTCTGACAACCATTGCTAAGGATCCAAAAATTAATATTGGCATTCGCAACAAGGCCGTTGAAATACTGGGTAAAAAGAACCCCAATGAAGTAGCCATTGCCTTTGCAGAGTTATTGGGTGACCCAAACACCAATCTTGAAGTTCGGGAATTTGCCCTTAATACCATGAAAGGGGTGAAAGAAGAGAATCTCGTCATTGCATTACTAAATACTTACAACACTGGAAAATCTCAATATTATAGTTTATTGAATACTATGCTTGCTGCCTTGGGAGAATTTGATGATCCGGAAGTGAAAAAAGCTGTAATAGAGATAGCACAAAGTGATGATTATCCTGTAGACATTAGAAAAAAAGCAATTGATAATCTGGCAGCTTTCAATGATCCATCGGTCGTAAATGGATTACTACCCATGCTAAATGATAAAAAGAATTACATCTATTACGATAATATTATAAATATGGTCTATGCCCTGGGTGAAGAAAAGAAAAATGCAAATGCAGTGCGCCTAATGGCATTCAAAGCTCATTTTTCTCGGAGAGAGCATGAATAGATATTTGGCCTGGCTCCTTCTCTTAGGAATTGTATTTGCTGTTAATGTTAAACAAAAAACCAAAAAGAATTTTACCGTAACTGGAGTTGTACAAAACAGTGCTGGGGAAAAGATAAAAAAGGTAAAGCTCAGTATTACTAATGAAGAAGGTAAAGAAATCGCAAATGGTAAAAGTAAGGGCGGCGGAGAATTTAAATTCAAAAAGATCCGTGCCGGCTCATATACTCTAATGGGTGAACATAAAAAAGAAGGAAAAGGTGAAGTTAAATTCACTTTAAATACTACCGATGTAAATTTGACACTGATAATCTCTGATGGTAATAGCTCGAATACTCTTTCTCAAGCCAATTCAGAAACTGAATTAACTAAACAACAAGTTATTCTACCACAGCAAAGACAAACACCAGAAAAGCCTAAATTGAAATTTGAAAATTTATTCTTTGAATATGAGTCCAACCTTAAAGCACTAGAGACAGAAATAGATTCATTAAAAAGGGTAGTCAAAGGATACCAAAAAGGCCAGACCATGCCCAACGTCAACCGCGAGTTATTAGATTTGATTAAGGTACCAACATTCCAGCATCAGGTAGAACTCCAGAATGGCACAGTAGTAGCAGGTGATGTATTAGAAGAATCGGATTCTACTCTGACCCTAAAAACCCAGATCGGTACACTGGTATTAAAGAAGGAAATGGTGGTTCGTATGGATGAGCTAGAAAAGCCAGGACCAAAAGTCATTTTCTTAGGTGAACCATTTATTGATTATTACCCAGATCGACAAATCTTTTCTGGTCGAGTCAAAAATGTTGGAGAGATTCGGGCAGATTTTGTACGGATAATTGGAAATCTTTTTGATCAAACTACTTCTATTTCGGGGGCAGATTCAATCTTTGTGAAAGGCACTCGGATCGTGTATGAATCAAACGTAGTTGCTGATACGGCACTCGAGCCGGGACAAACCGCTCCCTACACACTAACAGTACCCATTACAAAAGGACGAAAAGCTGAATACCATACCATGGATGTCCATTGGGAAGAAACAAAATAAAATCAGTCTATAATGATTAATTATTTAACCTTATGACTAAACATATGTCTATTGGTTAAATTAAATATATTTACAGCAGCAAAAAGATAACTATGATAGCCAAATGTATAAATCCTTTATAATACTATTACATATAACCTTCATCATGGCTCATGATGGAGATAATAATCGTGCAATAGAATTTCCTGATCTTCCAGGTTATAAAACTCTGGTTTGCGATCTTCACATGCATACCGTTTTCTCTGATGGCAGTGTCTGGCCGAATATCCGAGTTATGGAAGCACAAAAAGATGGTCTGGATGTTATTGCAACTACAGAGCATCTTGAGTATCAATCCTGGATAAAAGATATTCCCCACCCTGATCGAAATCGTTCATTTGAGTTGGCAACAGGGTTTGCAAAAAATTCTGAATTAATGGTGATTAACGGATCAGAAATCACACGGGAGATGCCGCCGGGGCACGCCAACGCTATATTTATCAAGGATGCCAACAAATTAATGGTAGATGATCCTATTGATGCCTATAGGGAAGCTCGAAAACAGGATGCCTTTATTTTCTGGAATCATCCTTACTGGGCAAGTCAGTCTCCCGATGCAAGTGTTCCTCTGGATCAACTCCATCTGGAATTAATCCAAGATGGCCTGTTAGAAGGAATAGAAGTTGTAAATGATACGACCTATTCGAATGAAGCATTTCAATTGGCTCTGGATCATAACCTAACCATTTTAGGCACATCAGATATCCATGTATTAATTGACTGGCAATACAGGATACCATCCGGAGGGCATAGACCTGTTACCTTGGTCTTTGCCTTTGAGAAATCTCAATCATCTTTAAAAAGAGCATTAAGAAAGGGTCAAACTGTAGTCTGGTTCAATAAAAAACTCCTCGGGAAAAGTGATTTCCTTATACCATTGATCAATTCCAGCTTAAGCATTCGTTCCGCAAGCTATATTCATAATTCAACAATAGTTCATGCTATTATAACCAATAACTCGGACGCACCCTACATCCTTAAAAATCAAAGTGAATATGATTTCTATAATACTACAGACCTGGTTTTGGTTCCACCCCATGGCGAAGCCATAATCGATGTAAGAACCATTGATAAAAAAAGAAAATTTGAAATGCAGTTCGAAGTTCTGAACGCTTTGAGTGCTCCGAATACTCACCCCGTTATTAGTATTATAGTAAAACCGAAACAATAAAAGGAATTATTAAAATTGACTACTATTATTAAACATTCTATAAGCTTGATTATATTATTAATTACTGTCCAAAATGTATTCGCCCATAAAGATCATTCAAACCGACCGGCTATGCCTGCAATTGGAATTATTCAGGGTACCATTATCGATTCTACAACAACCAAGCCCATTGAATATGCTTCAGTTTCCCTTGTTGATCTAGACCACAACGAACTGGTAACAGGAGGCCTTACAGATAAAAATGGTAATCTAAATATTACTGGAATACCACTAGGGAAATATGTAGCAGTAATTGAGTTCATTGGCTACAAAAAGAAAGAGATTGGCCCTATAAATCTATTCCCTGGAGAAGGAAGCGGAATCCGTTATGACTTGGGCCAGGTCAAACTAGGTATATCGGCTGTAAATATGGAAGCAGTTGATGTTGTTGGAGAGGAGAGTGTGTTTATTCAAACCATAGATAAAAAAATATTTAATGTTGGACGAGATCTTTCATCAACCGGTGGGACTGGATCGGACGTTTTGAGAAAGATTCCTTCAGTGGATGTGGATATCGATGGGGTTGTTTCAATTGCAGGGGATGCAAACGTCACCATTCTTGTTGACGGAAAACGAAGCGGTAGAACAGGTAGTGGTAGACGTGGTGAAGTCGAGAATATTGCTGCGTCTATGATCGAAAAGGTAGAGGTGATAACCAACCCGTCTGCAAAGTATGACCCTGATGGCGTGGGTGGAATCATCAATATTGTATTGAAACGTGGAGCATTCGATGGATTCAACGGGAATGTTTCGTCTATGGTAGGTCAATATAACCAGCAGAATATAAATGGTAACGTTAATTACCGTACTAACAAATTGAATCTATTTACCAGTGCCAATTTCAGAACTGGAGATAGAATTGGAGATGGCGTAAGGCAATTCCAATATGTCTATCCTGACAAAACAGATTCTTTATTTCAGAATACAAGCCGCACGAGGACTCCAGATAATCTTGGATTTAGAATTGGAGGAGACTACTATCCTACTAAAGAAAGTACTATTGGATATACCTTAGATATTGCAGAACATAAAGAACTTGAACTAGAAGAATTTGATTACATCGCTAGTACTTTGAACCAGGAATTAGTAGGTCAAACAGTTCAGACTACGGAACACGATGATGGACAACATATGGATCATGTACTGACCTATGAAAATAAGTTTGACTCCCAAGAACAATTATTAAAAGCTTATGTAAGTTATTCTCATGAGATTGATGATGTTCATGAACATGGAGGAAATGAAGCTGATCATAATTCAATAGAAGAGGGAAATGAGACCACTGCTATGGAACATAATGATAATTGGACATTATCAATCGATTATGAAGATGAGTTAAGAGACAACTTGGCAATTGAAGTTGGTGCAAAAACAACTCTGAGAGATTTTGGTACAGATCTGAACTACCTAGGACAAGTATATGAAAATGATTATAATGAAGACATCTATGCAGCATATCTAGTATCAAGATATGATATAACAGATCGTTTTGGTTTGAAAATTGGAGCCAGACTAGAGCAAGTTGAGACCAAAGCCACACTCGGTGGCCCAACGGAACATGATTCAACTAATATTATTACAACTATATTTGATAATGCTATTAACGAGTCACCGTTTGATAATCCATATACTAAAGTATATCCGAGTGCATTCCTACTTTACAAATTGACAGAAAAACAAAATTTACAATTCGGATATTCAAAAAAGGTTAATCGGCCAAATAGGCGCACATTGAGCCCTTTCCCCAGAAGTACCCAGGATATAACCAGGCTTAGAAATGGAAACCCGTACCTAAAGCCAGAATATAGCGATGTCATGGAACTGACCTTTTCGAGTAACTCTAGAAAAGTAAATTTGAATCTATCCACTTCCTACAAAAACACACGTGATGTTATAATGTGGTGGGACCGAGATTATATAACTTTTATTGATACTGCAATATCAAGTGGCCCTGATACAACTATATATCAGTTACTCACTGCTGGTAATGCTGAAAAATCTAAGAGTATGAATATAAGCGGAAACATCATGTATAGGCCTATGCCGTTGGCAAGTATCATGGTTTGGGGTTATGGCTGGGATTCTGAAACATCTGATTCCGATAAAAATGAATCCGACTTCAATGGAACCTCAAGAGGTATGGGCTTGGGAGGGCGGCTGACCTTAAATATCCCAACAGTCGCTCGTATTGAACTTTCAGGCAATGGACGGGGTAATATGAAGATTACTACCGGAACCATACCGGCAAACTTTCGCTGCAATTTGGCGATCCAAAAATCATTTCTGCAGAATCGACTTTCTGTTACCGCCAAAATCAATGACATATTTGATTCTGGAAAATTTATTATTGATACATCTAATGAAGTAACGAATAGTATAACCCAACAGACCTATACTCAATTAATGTATGCAGAACGCCAAAGACAAAAACGCAATTTCTCTATTGTATTAAATTATAACTTTGGGAAACAGCAAAGGAAGAAATGGGACAGGAGTAATTTTTCTGGTCGTTCAGGTGGTATGGGAGGTGGCGGAATGGATATGGACTACTAATCCATCTTAAGGCAAGCGAATCCGTTCAATCATATCTTTAATTTCAATTGGAGGTTGTGGATACCTTTTTGCAACTAGAAAAGCGACGCTAAAATTCACGATAGCTCCTATTGCACCAAATGCATTGGGTTCTATACCCAAAAACCAATTTGGCTCCATATTTCCTAGGAATGCCGTGGACTGAATAAACATAATACCTTTGTGCTGAAAAACATATAATAATGTAACGCCAATTCCGGCCAGCATCCCCGCAATGGCACCTTCCTTATTCATTGTCTTTGAAAAAATACCCATCATCAGAGCTGGGAAAATAGATGATGCAGCCAAGCCAAAGGCTAAGGCAACCGTACCCGCTGCAAAATCAGGAGGGTTAAATCCAAAATAACCTGCAACAGCAATAGATGCAGCCATGGCAATCCGGCTGGCTCTTAATTCATCCTTTTCAGAAATCTCTGGACGGAAAACACCTTTCAATAGATCATGAGAAATAGATGATGCAATAGCCAGCAGCAAGCCTGCAGCGGTTGAAAGGGCTGCTGCAAGTCCCCCGGCTGCCACCAAAGCAATCACCCAGTTGGGCAGGCCAGCGATCTCAGGATTTGCTAATACCATGATGTCTCGGTCTACTTTTACCATTTCATTATTTTCAGTGCCCGTATACTGAATAAAACCATCATTATTTTTATCTTCAAATTTCAGCAAGCCCGTTTTTTCCCAATTTTTAAACCAGGAAGGTCGATCTTTATATGCTAGGTTTTGTTCCTGCCCTGGTTGATCGATAGTAGTCATGAGGTTTAACCTAGCCATAGCGGCTACAGCAGGTGCTGTAGTGTATAATATGGCAATAAATACCAGAGCCCAGCCTGCAGATGAACGGGCAGCCTTCACTGATGGCACAGTAAAAAACCGCATAATTACATGGGGCAATCCTGCCGTGCCAATCATTAGGGACAAGGTATAAAAAAACATGTTAAATAAACTTAAGCGCGCATTGGTGGTATATTCCTTAAATCCAAGATCAGTGATAATTTGGTCTAATTTATCCAATAGATGTGAACCATCTTCCAAGGCACCACCCAATCCAAACTGCGGAATTGGGTTTCCCGTAAGCATAAATGAAATAAAAATAGCTGGTATCGTGTAGGCTATGATCATAATAACATACTGGGCAATCTGGGTATAGGTGATTCCTTTCATACCTCCCATGACAGCATAAATAAAAACAATGGCCATTCCAACCGTAAGCCCTTGATCATAGTCTACTTCCAGAAATCGTGAAAATGCTACCCCGATTCCTTTCATTTGCCCTATCACATAAGTGACTGAAGCAATGATGAGGCAGACCACCGCTACAACCCGGGCCGTCTTGGAATAATAGCGGTCACTGATAAATTCAGGAACCGTGAAGGAACCGTGCTTTCTCAAATAAGGAGCAAGCAACAAAGCCAATAATACATAACCGCCCGTCCAACCCATCAAAAATACCGAGCCACCATATCCAAAGAATGCAATCAAACCCGCCATGGAAATAAAAGAAGCAGCTGACATCCAATCTGCAGCTGTTGCCATCCCATTTGCCACAGGATGAATATCTCCGCCGGCAATATAAAATTCGTTTGTACTCCTAGCTCTGGCCCAAAAAGCAATACCTATGTAAATAGCAAATGTTGCGCCGACAATTAAAAAAGTGAGAGTTTGGAGATCCATATCAGGATTTATTATTGTTGGTCTTCAGGCGAACCATATTTCTGATCAATCTCACCCATTTTAGACGCGTAATAAAAAATAAGTGTTACAAAAATGTAGATAGAGCCCTGCTGTGAAAACCAGAACCCCAACTTATACCCTCCCAGGCGTATCGTATTTAAACTATCTACAAAAATGATACCAAACCCATAGGATACCACAAACCAGATCACCAAGCATTTTATGATAAGAGAAATATTTTCTTTCCAATAAGTCTGATCTTTATTCATGTATTTTTATTCTAGTCTTTATAAACCAAAAATATTCCTTGAATTGATAACTCGTGAATGAAAGAAACACAGCAGAAATGGGTGGGACAGATGGAAAGCCAAAATTCCAGATAATAACGCCTTAAGCCAAATAAATTGCACCTTCATAAGGCGACAAATTTACAAGGTGAGCATTTTGTAAAAAGAAGAATTATTCGACAAATTTTGATCCCACTGGTGGCCGATAGGATTGGAATGGAATCATGAGTAGATTTTTGATACTAGAATGTTCTGACAGATTCATGTGGGTATCAATACCATATTTTATATTTTTAATATCAATTTGAGATGTAGTGGAAAAAATATGGTCCCAAATTGAGAATATATTCCCATAATTAGAATCTGTCTGTGGTAGTATATAATGATGATGAATTTTGTGAAAATTAGGTGTAACAAATATCCAAGAGAGAGGTTTATCTATCCAATTTAGAACTTGAATATTTGCATGTGTCAATGCAGCAAAAAAGGCAGAAATAGTTTGGTACAACATGACCAGTCCAAAAGATGCACCTGTAGATAAAACTGCCAACGTTGTAAATAGAAGTCGGAGTATATTTTCTCCAGGATGATGGCGAAGTCCACTTGTCACATCAATGTTGGGATCTGTGTGATGAACCAAATGAAACATCCACATCCATTTTACGCGATGCTCTAGCCAATGGATGAGCCAAGCCCCAATGAGATCCAGAAAGATCAATCCCAAAACCATATAAAGCCAAAGAGGTAATTCAGCCATGTTTAGCAAACCGGATTGACGGGTTTCACTAAAATCCACAGCAGCAACAATCAATAAAGCACCTATCAGGTTAATGACAAGTGTTATGAGCGTAAAGGTGAGGTTAATCCCCGCATGTTTTACCTTATTATAATCCATTCTAAAAAGTGGAACGATAGCTTCAAGGGATAAAAATAGTCCTAACCCGCTTACCAAAAATATGGATCTTGTGGAAGATGGGACTGTTTCAAAAAATGGTAAAATATTCTGCATTTTTTCTAATACATTATAAAATAATTATGAGAATAGTTCTTATTAGTAATTCCAAATAATATTAAACACATTTTACATTATAAATTTTTATGATTTATTCATAGTGACCATAATTGCATTTTGGACATGCATCCGATTTTCTGCTTCATCAAATACAATAGAATAATCTGCTTCCATAACGTCGTCCGTTACTTCTCGTCCTCGTTCTGCCGGTAAGCAATGCATAAACAGAGTATCTTTGCCGGTGTTATCCATCAAAGTTTCATTCACCTGAAAATCTGCGAAAATCCTTTCTCGTTCTGCTGCTTCTTCTTTTTGTCCCATGGATGCCCAAACATCGGTGTAAACCACATCCGCACCATGAGTTCCAGATATTGGATCATGAGATAATTCAAAGGTAGAAATACCTGATTCTTCCACCATTCTCACTGTTTTTTCATCAGGCTCAAATCCACTGGGGCCACAGCATACAAAATGCATGGGGAATTTGCTGGCCAGTTGGAGCCAGGAATGCACAATGTTGTTCCCGTCCCCCATGTACGTGATTTTCATATCATCTAAATTTCCACGGTGCTCCCAAACGGTGAGAATGTCCGCCATAATCTGGCAAGGATGATTATAATCTGTGAGTCCATTCACTACGGTAGAATCTGAATATTCTGCTAATTCTAAAATATGTTGATGGTCAAAAAGACGAGCCATAATCACATCATTATATCGCGAAACAACTCGAGCAATGTCTTTAATTGCTTCACGTTTACCAATACCAATATCATTAGGACCAAGAAAAAGTGCATGGCCACCCATCCATGTGAACCCGGTTTCGAATGAGATTCGAGTTCGGGCTGATGGCTTGGCAAAGATCATGGCTAAGGATAGATCCTTGAATGGTTTATAATCTTCCCGGTTATGAAACTTAGTTTTAATCTCCTTCGCCAAATGAAGCATATTCCAGAGTTCATCTTTTGAAAAATCGGCTATGTGTAAAAAATGTTTGAGCATTTTTATCTTTATTCTAATTTTTTATAAAATGTACCGGCTTAAATCTGGATCTTCAACAATACCTTTCAAAGAGTCTTTGACAACTGTTGCTGTTATCTTAATTCTTCCATTTCCTCGTTTTGGTTGCTCGAAAAGATGATTTTCTAAAAGAGTTGTCATAATGGTATGCAGGCGACGTGCACCTATATTCTCCATTTTACTATTCACTTTTGATGCGAATTCCGCTACCACTTTAATGGCAGCATCATTGAATTCCAAGGCCACATTTTCCGCACCTAAGAGTGCTGTGTATTGTTTGATCAACGCAGACCGTGGATGTGTTAAAATCTTAACAAAATCTTCTTTTGTAAGTTTGTCCATTTCAACGCGGATGGGAAATCGACCCTGTAATTCTGGAATCATATCTGATGGGGTACTCACATGAAAAGCTCCAGCAGCAATAAATAATATATGATCTGAAGAGACCACACCATATTTTGTGTTCACATGGCTTCCTTCCACGATAGGGAGCAAATCACGCTGGACACCTTCCCGACTCACATCGGGACCAACACCACTATTATTACCCACAACTTTATCAATTTCATCTAAAAAGATGATTCCGTTATTTTCTGCTCGTTCACGAGCAATTCGAATTACTTCTTCCTGATCGATTAATTTAGCCGCTTCATTTTCAGTTAAAATCTCCCGAGCTTCAGCTACAGTCATTTTTTTAGCACGAGTTGTTTTTGGTAATGAACCAGATATCATATCTTTTATATTCATACCAATATCTTCCATACCCATGGGACCAAAAATCTGCATCCCGACAGCTGGTTCATCCGAAATTTCAACCTCAATCATTTTGTCTTCGAATTCACCTTTCTCCATTTTTTTCCGAATACGTTCCCGTGTTCTTTTGTGACGTTCTTTCAATTCTTTGGATTGTTTGGGATCATTTTTGTGATCATCAGGAAACAAAATATCTAGAATTCGTTCATTCGCAAGAAGTTCAGCCATTTCAATCACTTCACCTTCTTTTTCCCGTTCTACCATAGCCACGGCCGTATCCATCAAGTCCCGGATCATGGATTCCACGTCTCTACCAACGTATCCTACTTCTGTGAATTTGCTGGCTTCCACCTTGATAAAGGGAGCGTTGGAAAGGGATGCAAGCCGTCTAGCAATCTCCGTTTTTCCGACACCCGTTGAACCGATCATGATAATATTATTGGGCATGATTTCATCCCGTAGTTTTCCTTGTACTTGCTGTCGACGCCATCGATTTCTCAGCGCAATAGCTACGGCTTTTTTTGCATTCTTTTGCCCAACAATATAGCGATCCAATTTCTTTACAATTTGCCGAGGTGTTAATGGTTTCATGAAATCTCCAAAACGGTAATAGTATCATTCGTATAAATACAGAGATCAGCAGCAATTTTTAATGATTCTTCCACAACTATTTTGGCAGAATATTTTGTCGATTTCAAAAATGCCAATGCTGCTGATTGAGCAAAGCCACCTCCGGAACCGATAGCAACAACAGCCCCATCTGGCTCAATCACATTTCCATCACCGGAAATAATAAAACTGTATTTTTTATCCATAACAACAAGCATTGCATCAAGATGACGCAAGATTTTATCTGTTCGCCATTCTTTTGCCAACTCTACGATAGCCCGTTTCAAATCACCTTCGTATTGATCCAATTTTTGTTCAAACTTTTCAAAAAGAGTGAGCGCATCAGCAGCAGCACCAGCAAACCCACCAAGCACACCTCCTTTTGCCGTTTCAAATTTTCTTACCTTGACTGCTTTTTGTTTAAAAGCCATATCCCCAAATGTGACTTGTCCATCACCGGCCATAGCCACTTTTTTCTTATGTCGAACACCTATAATGGTGGTTGATCTGATATCTATTTTCATTTTTAAAAGTTTACCTTTCGAAGATTTAAATCTTCGAAAGGTTAATTCATCCTCTTTACTGGGTTAATGCCTTGAATAATTTTGAATCGCCGGGTAAAACCAGTGTGGTTTTTTTATCAATCACTTTTTCATAGGTTTCAAGTGTTCTTAAGAACTCATAAAAATCCGGATCTTTTGAAAAAGAGGTAGCATAAATATCCAATGCTTCTGCTTCACCCTCTCCACGAATTTGCTCTGCAGTTTTATAAGCTTCCGCCAGAATAACTGTTTTGTCTCTATCCGTGGCTGCACGAATCTTTTGTGCTTCTTCTTCTCCTTCCGATCTAAATTTATTCGCTTGACGTTTTCGTTCTGCTTCCATTCGTGCATAAATAGATGCTTCGTTTTCCTGAGGTAAATCTACCCGGCGAATCCTGACATCAATTACTTCAATTCCGTATTTGCTCGTTTCTTCATTACTGGCTATGGTAACCTTTTCCATAATGAGTTCACGTGTTTCAGTAATGATCTCAGCCATATCATGGTTTCCCAATTCCTGCCGTAGTTCAGAATAAACAATATCATCTAATCGAGTTTTGGCTGTTGGTATCGCTCTAACCGTTTGAAGAAATAGTAAAGGATCCACAATCCGCCAGCGAACATAATTATCAATAATGAGTGATTTTTTGTCTCTACTCAATATTTCTTCTGGAGGGACATCGTACTCTAATAATCGTTTATCAAAAGAATTTGAGACCTGAATTGGTGCAGGTAATTTGAAGTTTAATCCGGGGTCGGTGATAGTTTTGATTGGTTTACCAAATTGAAGAATGACAATTTGTTCTGTCTCATCTACCACGATGATAGTGGATAAAACGAATAATATAATGAGTGTAAATATCACAATAGAAAAGCGTTTCATTATTTCTTCCCTCCTGTTCCAGAATTCAAATTCAATAAGTTTAACATATTTCCACTATCCTTATCTGGAACAATTATTTTTTCAATACCGGGTAACACCCTTTCCATGGTTTCTAAATACAATCGTTTTTGAGTAATACTTTTTGCTTTTCTGTATTCTTTCAAAATGGTTGTGAATTTTGCAGCATCACCTTCTGAACGTTTAATTCGAGATTCTCTAAATCCCTCCGCATCACGAATCATAGCTTCTGCTTCACCGCGAGCTTTAGGAATCACATCGTTCCGGTAACCTTCTGCCTGGTTTACCATCCGATTCTTGTCTTCTTTTGCAGATGCAACATCTTTAAACGCACCAATTACTTCCTTTGGCGGTGATACATCCTGTAACTGAACTGCCACTATATGGATCCCGGATTCATATTTATCCAAGATCAATTGGAGTTGGGTTTTAGTGCCTTCTTGAATCGCAAATTTCCCAGTAGTCAATGTTTCATCTATCTTGTTCCTACCCACAACTGTGCGCAAACTCGCTTCTGCCGCTTCCCGAACAGTCAATTCCGGCTCCACAATTTTGAATAGGTAGGACACCGGATCTTTAATCTTGTATTGTACAATCATTTCCGCATCTACAATATTTTCATCACCAGTAAGCATAAGACTCTCTTTCTCAACCGTCCTGTATTGACCATTTCGAAGTGTGCGAAATCCAATTTCAATCCGTTTTACTTCCGTAACTGCTGGCGTATTAACCTGTTCAATTGGATAAGGGAAATGATAATTCAATCCAGATTGGGCCACCCGGGTATATTCACCGAATGTTCGGACAACCCCCACTTCATCCGGACCCACCATGTACACACCAGTAAATAGCCATAGTGCCAATGCTGCTGCCAGAAGTGGCATTATTTTAAAATTAAATTCAGGGATTTCTACTTCCTGATCCCCAAACATTACACGTCTTGTTGACATAACTACTCCTTTATATTTGTTTTCTTAATCTTGCCACGGGATAGCCCATCTGATCCCGATATTTTGCTACAGTTCGTCTGGCTAATGTATAACCATCTTTGGCTAATTCAACAACCAGAGTATCATCACTCAATGGTTTATGTTTATCTTCAGCTTGAATGATATTTTTTAAAGCACATTTTATAATGAATGTTCCCAAAATGCGACCGTCACTTAATTCAATAGAATCAGTAAAATAATGTTTCAGTTCAAAAATACCATAGGGTGTATCAACAAATTTTCCCCTTGTAGAGCGGCTGATGGTAGAAATATCCATCTTAATCTTATCCGCCACATCCTGAAGTTTTAGAGGGCGAAGAAAATCCATATTTCCTGCAAACCATTCCGGTTGAAATAAAATGATAGATCGCATCACATTCACCATGGTAATCCGTCTCTGATGAACCGCTTCAATGAACCAATTTGCTGAATCCATTTTTTCTTTGATAAATTTCTTTGCTTCACTATTGAAACTACCATTCTCCAATTTATCTTCATACGTCTGACTAATTCGCAATTCTGGAAGGCCACCATCGTTGGTGGTAATAACCCAATCATCCCCATCTTCCCGAACAATCACATCCGGAATTACCGTTTGGAACTTATCACTGTATCCTTCACCAGGGCGGGGATTCAAATGAGAAATGTGTTCCACGGCATCGTGCAATTCTTCTTCTGAGCAATCCAATCGATCACGAATCTTGTCATAGCGTTTATGCATAAAATCATCAAAACAAGTATGAATAATCCTGTGAGACAGGGACCCTTCTTCATCTTCTAATTGGACCATGAGACATTCTTCCAAGTCTCTTGATCCAATTCCTTTCGGCTCCAATCGCTGAATCTTATGAAGGATAGGTGCAATCTCTTCTTCCAGTAATTCATACCGATCCGCAATTAAAATCAAATCCGTATCCAGGTAGCCACGCTCATTTGTATTCCATAAAATTTCTTCAGCAATCTCCCGCTCATGCTCATCCATTTTTGTATCCTGAAGCTGATCTATCATATCTTCGATCAGTGTGTGACGATCTGGAAGCGGCATGTCTTTTTTCTCTTCAGAAAAATAATAAGTAGACTCATCGCTGTACATGTCTTCCAGAGAAACATCTATATCGTCTACCGCCGTTTCTTCTTTGATTTCCTCAAGTGATTCTTCTGGTTCAACCTGTTCTAATAATGGATTTTGTTCCAATTCTGCAAGAATTGCCTGTTCAAGATTCACCGTATTCAACTGGAGTAAACGAGCCTGTAGAACTTGTCTTGGGGCAAGTTTTTGTTTTTGTGTTTGCAGTTGTCTTAAGGATGTTGCCATTAGTTTAGCCTAAATTTTTCCCCAAGGTAAAGTCGCCTAGCTTCTTCATCATTTGCAAGAGATTCAGAAGTGCCAGACTTTAATATTTGTCCGTCAAATAATAGATAGGAACGATCAGTTATTGAAAGTGTTTCTCGTACATTGTGGTCTGTTATTAATACACCAATTTTTTTTTCTTTTAAAGAGTGAACAATTCCTTGAATTTCTTCTACGGCAATTGGGTCAACACCTGCAAAAGGTTCATCCAATAAAATAAAGTCGGGATCCATGCACAAACTACGGGCAATCTCTACTCTGCGTCGTTCACCGCCAGACAATGTACTTCCCTTACTTTTTGCCAAATGAGATACAGATAAATCTTCTAATAAACGATTCTTTTTTTCTAATTGATTATTTTTAGAAAGTCCTTCTATCATTTCTAAAACTAATAACAAATTATCTTCTACTGAAAGTTTACCAAAGATGGATGGCTCTTGCGCTAGATAACCAATCCCTTTCCGTGCTCGCTTGTACATGGCTTTCTGGGTAATATTTGCTTTGTCTAAAAATATATGCCCTTTGCTTGGTTTAATCATGCCAGTAATCATATAGAATGTTGTGGTTTTTCCTGCACCATTTGGACCTAACAACCCTACAATTTCGCCACGATCGACAGATACATCAACATCTCGAACCACCGTACGTTTACCGTACTGCTTGTATAGTCCTTTTGCGCTCAATGTATTATGACGATCTCTCATTCTAATTTCCTGCCTGTTACACCAGACGGGCTCAAAATTTTCCAATTCTTCATATCCGAATCCGACTCAAATCCCACCCCATATAAAGTGTCTTTTTCCAAAGTGGTAATCATAATATTATCTTTTGTATGAAGTTTCTCCTCTTTGGAATTCCAAGTTAATGTTTCAGAATAAAGTGTGATTCCACTATCCGATACTGCAACCACATTCCCAATTGCCTTCATATCGTTGGATGCTTGGTCAACTTCTGCACTTTTTGATGTAAGCACAGATGTATGCTGTTCCATTTCATTAAAAAAATCTACCGTGACACTGCTATCTAATAGAACAAATTCTTTTTCATTATATTTTTCTAAATGGCCCGAACGAACTTTAGCTCTGATAAGGCCTTCACTGGTCAAAAAAATGGTCACACCCCAACTTTCCTGATCGGGCATCCCATCACGAGATAGCGTCTCTGAAATAGACTCGCGGGCGCAAGATGTAATAAGAAACAGTAAAATGCATAAAAACAGTCGCATGGACTTAAATAAGTTTATTAATTCCAATTCAATAGTCTGTTTATTATTTCTCTTTCCATTATTCTTAACTATTTAAAACCTTCTCTTTCATTCTTTGCATTACCATGTCTGTTTCTCCTTTTTCTTCAATGATCCAAGCCACTGCTTCGCGGAAAGCACCATATCCGCCTGAAGCCTCGGTAGTGTATTTAGTGATGGCTTTTACCTGAGATGATGCATTGGCAACTGCAATGGGAATGCCTACCTTTTCCATAACAGGAATATCAATAAGATCGTCACCGATATAAGCAATTTCAGAATCATCAAGATTATATTTTTCTTTTAATGCTTCATAAGCGGGAAGTTTATTCAAGGAACCATTATAAATATCTTCAATTTTCAATTCTTTAGCCCGATGTTCTGTAGCAGGAGAGTATCTCCCTGAAATAAGGGCAATCTTTAAATCAGCCGCACGGGCCATGGCAATACCTACACCATCCAAGACAGTAAATCTCTTAAATTCCATCCCGTCCGTACCTTTATAGAATGTTCCATCTGTCCAAACACCATCCACGTCGGAAATTAATAATTTAATTTTTTTCATTTTTTGATTCATGTAATTGCTTCTTTAATATACTTCAATTCTAATAAAAGTGATTCAAATTTATCTAACGGCCATTGAGTTGATGCATCAGATTTTGCTTTGATCACATTATCGTGCACCTCCATAAAGATTCCATCACAACCTGCTGCTACGGCAGATTTAGCCAAGGTTGGAATCATCTCTCGCATTCCCCCTGTTGTGGTACCGCCGCCTGGAAGTTGAGCGCTGTGAGTAGCATCAAAGATTACCGGATGAGCCAATTTTTGCATAATAGGGATAGCTCGCATATCCGCCACCAAATTATTATATCCAAATTGTGTACCTCTATCCGTGAGTAAAATAGATTCACAACCGGATATTTCTAATTTTTCCACAACATTTTTCATATCCCATGGTGATAAAAATTGACCTTTTTTAACATTCACAGGTTTGCCTGTTTTTGCAGCAGCCACCAGTAAATCTGTTTGCCTGCATAAAAATGCGGGAATCTGTAAAACATCCGCCACATCTGCTACAATATTGGCTTGAGATGCTTCATGGATATCCGTCAAAACTGGAAGTCCGGTTTGATTTTTCACATCAGATAATATTGACAGACCTTCATCAATGCCTAATCCTCGATAAGAAGAAAAGGTTGAGCGATTCGCTTTATCAAAAGAATTTTTAAAAATAAATGGAATGCCAACCTTTTCGGTAATTTCTTGAATTGCATTTGCAATTTTCAAAGAATGTTCACGGCTTTCGATTACACAAGGCCCAGCAATAAGACCTAAACCATCCTCGCCAAATGTTACATTTTTTATTGATATTATTTTCATAATTATTGTAAAAATAAAACCTTTTCAGATTTTATTCTTCACCCCTGCTTTTATGAATTCCCTAAAAAGAGGATGGGCTTTGTTCACCCGGCTTTTAAGTTCTGGATGAAACTGTCCCGAGACAAACCAAGGATGGTTTGGAATTTCGATTGCTTCAACCACCCCCAAATCTTCATTCAAACCTGAAAATACCAAACCATTTTTTTCTAATTTTTTACGATAACGATTATTGACCTCATAGCGATGACGATGACGTTCAGAAATTTTTTTCTTCCTATAGGCTGCATAGGTTTTGGTCCCTATTTTGATTTTGCAATCATAGGCCCCTAGTCGCATAGTACCACCTTTAATTTTAATGGCTCTTTGAGATTCCATAAGATCGATTACGGGGAAATTTGTATTCTTATCGAATTCAGTCGAGTTTGCTCCTTTCATACCACATACATTGCGGGCAAAATCAATAACAGCACATTGAAGTCCGAGACAAATTCCTAAAAAAGGAATCTTGTTTTCACGAGCATATTTGGAAGAGTAAATTTTACCTTCACTCCCACGCGAACCAAACCCGGGTAGGAGTAAAATCCCATCTACATCTTGGAAAGCTTTTTTAGCAGTTATATCATTTTTTATTTTTTCTGTTTGAATCCATTTTACATTTACTCGGGCATTATTCTCAACACCAGCGTGAATAAATGCCTCCATAACACTTTTATAGGAATCAATTAATTCTGTGTATTTCCCACACATGGCAATGGTCACTTCATGTCTCGGATTTTTAAAATTGTGGATAAATTTTCTTAATTCTTTTAAACTTGGTTTCTTTTTGATATTTAATCGGTCATTAATTAATTCACCGGCATTTTGTTTATGCATCATTAAAGGAACTTCATAAATAGTGGGTACATCTAATCCTTCAATCACATGGTCTGGACGTACATTACAGAATAGGGCAATCTTGTCTCGAATTGATTGCTCAATAGGATGCTCTGAGCGGCAAAAAATCATGTCTGGTGCCAAACCGATTTCTCTAAGTTTCATGACAGAATGTTGTGTGGGTTTCGACTTGAGTTCACCGCTGGCTTTTACATAAGGAAGTAAAGTAACATGGACCAACATGTGATTATGATATCCTACTTCTAATGATAATTGCCGAATTGCTTCCATAAATGGGAGACTCTCAATATCACCCACTGTACCACCCACTTCACAAATGACCACATCATATTTCTTCGAATTGTTTACTGCCTTGATATGTTTAATAATTTCATCAGTTATATGAGGAATAACTTGAACTGTATCCCCAAGATATTCACCTTTACGTTCCCGATCTAATACAGTACTGTAAATCTGTCCAGCAGTTGCATTATTATTCTTGTTCATATTTACATCAATGAAACGCTCATAATGCCCTAGATCCAAATCTGTTTCAGAACCATCATCTAACACAAAAACTTCACCATGCTGATAAGGATTCATCGTTCCTGGATCTACATTCAGATAAGGATCCAGTTTCAGAATCGTAACTTTGACCCCTGCTTGCTTGAGCAAATATCCAATAGAAGATGCGGCAATGCCCTTGCCTAGTCCGGACATGACACCACCGAGAATGAAAATATACTTTGTTGATTTTGATCCGCTCATTTATACATTCTTGACAATGGTTTCTTCTTTAGGATACCCCATCATCCTTTCTACTCTGGCTAAATCTTCTTTCGTATCTACAGCCCAATGATTGCAATTTGTAATAAGCGCATGGATTGGTAGTCCATTATCCAACGCGCGCATTTGTTCCAATCGCCTTTCTTGTTCTCTTCTTGATGGTTCCAAATTTGTAAATTTAATTAAAGCATTTCTTCTAAATCCATACATGCCTAGATGGCGATAAACGCCTCCAATTTCTAAATCAAAAATATTGCGTTTAAATTCAACCGCCCTTGCGTTTTCATCTAGAATTGCTTTTACAATGTCGGGATTAAGCAAATCACTCACGGTGAGTTTACGACTTACCACTGTTGACATGTGTACGTTTGAATCTTTAAAAGTGTCCACTAAGCCATCAATTATTTTAGGATTGGTTAGGGGCTCATCCCCTTGAATATTTATCACAATTTCAACATCATCTATTTTTTTTATGACTTCCGCAACACGATCAGTTCCTGATATATGATTTGAACCAGTCATCATTATTTCAAAATCAAAATCCGCCAATGCTCCTTTTGTCTCTTCTGAATCAATTGCTAAAATTACTTTATCTAGTTTTTCTGATTTTTGGGCTTGCTCAATTGCATGTACCACCATAGGCTTCCCCGCCAATGGTGCCAAAATCTTTTTAGGGAACCGGATGGAATCAAGGCGGGCTGGAATTACACCAACAACCATTTAATTGGGCTTTCTGTTTGCTTTATTGGAGACACCTTTTGGACTTCCATATTTACATTTCGTGAGATTGTATCATGGTTGAAAATAAAAAAAGGATGTTAAAGATAAAACAGGCATGATTTTTGCTATGAAATTTACCAGCCTGAAGTGGAAAGAGAAAATTATTTATAATTGATCATATGAAAACGTACATTTATCTGAGAGTTTCAGCTGTTGATAAAAAAATACTTAGACAGCCCTACACTTAGCTTATTCATACCTTAAAGATTCGATTGGATCCATATTTGCTGCCTTCCAGGCAGGGTATATCCCAAACCCAATTCCTATTATAGAACAGACAGCCAGTCCGATAAAGGCCCAGTCTAAAGGGATGATAGCAGGAATATTAAAAATAGCAGCCACAACATTTCCTCCAGCTACCCCTAAAATAATACCTGCAATACCCCCAAATTCACTTAAGAATACTGCTTCAGTTAGAAACTGGGTGAGAATATCTCGTCGTGTCGCACCAATGGCTTTACGGATGCCAATCTCCTTGATCCGTTCAGAAACAGAAACGAGCATAATATTCATAATTCCAATTCCCGCCACTACCAATGCAATCACACTTACAGAAAAAGCAAATAATTTGACTCCATCGGAAAACGGTTTCAACTCATTTAATATTTCTTCATTGGATGTAAGTTCAAAATTATTGTCTTCACCCGGTGGTACTTTCCTTAAGGTTCGCAAAATACCAATTACTTCATCCCGGGTTTGGTCATACATTTCTTCCGAGGGCGCTTCCACGGTGATCTCAATATTGCGGCGCCAACCGCCATACATTTGCAAATGAGTTGTAATGGGAATTGCTATAATATTATCCTGACTCTCCCCAAACATGGCCCCCTTTTCTTCAATAATTCCAATGATTCGAAATGTGATCCCGTCGATAGTGATTTGCTTGTCTAACGGATCTTCATAAGGAAACAGTTGTGTAATAGCGTCTTTGCCGATAATGGCTGACCTTCGCATGTGAAGAATATCATCCCGATTAAAATTCCGCCCGTCACTGATATTAGTGTTCAATGTTCGAACGGTGAATTCATCCGCGCCGCCTACTTCAATATTTTTTGTCGCTTGTTTGTCTTTATATTTTACCGTGGCGCCCCATTTGGAATCATAAGCGCTCACATGAAGTGGAAACTCTGCTCGTTCTTTTAAATCTTCGTAAAGCTTATAAGTAATATTTGGACGATTCCGGTATTTCCATCGACCACCATGCCCAAACTGGATTGCCGGGCGTTTGCTAATGCTAAATGTATTGGTTCCAAAAACATTTAGGCCAGATTCTACGGATGATTCAAGCGTCCGAATGGCCGTCATGACACCAATCACAGAAAATACGCCTATCGTGATTCCTAGAAGCGTTAAAACAGATCGGAGTTTATTATCCCGAATCGCCTCCAATGCCATGCGGAAACTTTCTCTCAGCGTATTTTTAAAATGGGATGTTTTTTTCATCTGAGTTATATGTAAATCCTTTGTGTCACCCTTTAAAAGGGGGGAAATTAATTGATTCTAAAAATTCATTCATACCGAAGTGCATCAATGGGATCCAGCTTTGCTGCTTTATAGGATGGCGCCAGTCCGGAAACCACACCTACAACAGTAGAAAGTCCAAGTGCCGTCATGGCTAATCCCAAGGGCATATCTGATGGAAAAAATTGATCAATGATAAAACTACCGCCCCAAGCAAGCCCCATGCCTAAAAGACCTCCGAAGAGACAAATGGTTACAGATTCCATGAGAAATTGCGCCAGGATCATTTTTGGCGTTGCGCCCAATGCTTTACGCACGCCGATCTCCCGCGTTCGCTCTTTTACCGTAACAAACATAATATTTGCAATCCCGATCCCGCCGACGACCAAAGAGAGGATTGTAATAAAAAGTCCCGTCCCGCCAATAGCCAATTTGATCATAGCATATTGTTCCTTGAACGGATCTTGCTTGTTCAAAGCAAAGTTATTTTCATCCATGGGACGTATATGCCGCAATTGACGCATCATGGCAGTGATTTCTTCCGATGCGTTTTCCATTTGGGTACCATCCACCTTTACATTGATACCTGTCCAGCTCCGGCGAGTGAATAATCGTTGATGGGTTCCAATGGGAATAATGATTTGTTTATCCAGACTGAACATCCCTAAAAATTTCCCCTGTTTTTCAACTTCTCCAATTACACGAAATGTATAATTCCCGATACGAATCTTATTGCCAATGGCTTGTTCATTTTCAAATAATGCATCTTTTATGTCTTTCCCAATCACAGCGACACGGGAACCTGAACGGCTTTCTGAATTGGAGAAAAACCGGCCTTTATCTATTTCTGCTGTTGAGATCAAAGCATATTCATTGGTAGTGCCTGTCACACGTACACCGGAAATATCATCATTACCCCGTTTAACAGATGTGTACCATTCAGAAACAGGTGCAACATATTTTGCATATTGGGATCGATCGCGAAGAAGATCAGCATGTTTTATTTTAATGTTAGGACGATTTCGCATTTCCCACCATTCCTTGTCACCAAACCATTCAAACTTTCTGATATATAAAACATCTTTTCCCAAAAATTCCATACTTTGTTCAAATGAACGATCCAATCCAGAAATAAGTGTTCCCATAAGCGTGACTGCAAGAATACCGATTACCACACCTAGTGCCGTTAAAAGGGACCGCATTTTATTGGCCAGGACAGCCGTTAAAGAAATGCGAAAATTTTCTAGAAAAAGAGAAAGCATTATGCAGCGGCAGAGATATCGTCTTTCACTTTCCCATCAAACAGGCGAATAGTTCTGTTGGCGTGTGAGGCGATATAATCTTCATGGGTAACAAGAATGATGGTATTCCCCATTTCGTGGAGTGCATCAAAGATCTCCATTATCTCCCGGCCACTTTTTGAATCCAGATTCCCGGTGGGTTCATCTGCAAGAATAATAGATGGATGATTCACCAAAGCCCGAGCGATGGCGACGCGTTGTCGCTGTCCGCCAGAAAGTTCGTTGGGTCTATGGTGCATCCGATCTCCCAAACCCACACTCTCTAATGCTTCTGCAGCCATGGACTGGCGCTGGTCTCTACGGACATTGCCATAGATCAGCGGAATCTCCACATTATGTTGAGCGGTAGCTTTTGGAAGGAGATTGAAAGTCTGAAATACAAATCCAATTTTTCTATTTCGTATTGAAGCCAGTTGATTATCATCCATTTCATGGACCATTTCACCTTCAAATTCATACAGGCCGGAGCTAGGCGTATCTAGGCAGCCGATCATATTCATGAGAGTTGACTTCCCAGAACCGGATGGTCCCATAATGGCAAGGTATTCGTTTTCCTTGATCGTCACGTCCACCCCATCTAGTGCACGGACTTCCTCGCCTCCCACGTTGTATATCTTGTAAATGTCTTTCAGTGAGATCAATGACATTTTATTCTTTTCCCTTTTGATGACGTCCAAATTCTTCACCAATGGAAACAAGAGTGCCGTGTTGGAGTTCGCGACTGATGGCTTTGTAACTTCCGGTAACGATGCTGTCCCCTTCAGCCACACCGGATTTCACCGCATAATGGGATTCACTGTCCACATCAACATCCACAGGCATTACCACCACATATTTTTTACCGTTGGGTGCTTCCTCTCCATCAAATTCATCTTTTAATATGAAAACCACCTCTATCATTTTATCCTTTTTCCAGCCACTCTTTCCTTTAGCTGCTGAAGCACCATCACCCGGTTTTCTTCTTCCCCCTATATCCTTTTTTCTGCCACCTTTCTTTTTCATGGCTTTTCTCTTGGACTGACTTTTATAATTTTCCGATCGGGCAGTCAAAGATTGGATCGGAATGGAAATGGCATCATTTCGTACTTCCGTGATAATGTTCACGGTGCTACTCATCCCCGGACGAATATTCCCAGGTGGATCGATCATTTTCACCTTTACCTTAAAATTGGTGACCTGCTCCTGGCTGCCCAAATTCATGGATTGGGCTGTGTGTGCAATTTCACTCACCACACCGTAAAAAATCGTATCCGGAAAAGCATCCACTTCGATCTCTGCTGTATCACCTACCATCACTGTGACAACGTCATTCTCATTTACATCCACCAGAACTTCCATGCGAGTCAGATCTGCGATAGTCATAACAACGCCGGGATTAAACATACCACCCACAGCCATCTCACCCACTTCCTTAGTCAGGCTTGTGACAATTCCATAAGCAGGCGCTAATAATTTTGTCTTTGATAATTCATCTTCCCGTGAAAGTAAGGATGATTGGGCTTGATCCACCTGGCTGGATGCTAATTCAAAGGAAGCTTCAATTTGCTCCAACTCCTGTTTCGAAATCAGGTTTTTTTCATATAGCGATTCGGTGCGTTCTTTTTGCGCTTTTACCTGTTTCAAATTTGCTTCCGCAGATTTTACGCCAGACAATGTTTGGTTGTAGGCTGCACGGTATTGTTTTTCATCCATTGAAATGAGCAATTGTCCCGGTTGGACTGTGTCACCCTCTGCAACTGTGATCGATGTGATCCAGGCTGTAATGGTGGATGAAATTTGCACTTCCTCTTCCGGTTGAATTTTTCCATTAGCATTCACTTTATGGATAATGTCCCGCCGGATGACTTCTTCGGCCTGAACTGATATTTCACCATCTTCAGACAAATTCATGATCCAATATCCTGTACCACCCAAAATGATGACAAGTAATGGGATCCATATTTTTTTCTGTTTTAGTTTTTTTAACATGATTAATTCTCTTCCAGTTGATATTCAAGATCCAATGTACCAAGCAATGCTTTTAATCCAGCTTCCTGCATTCTTGCTTCATGGATCGTATTTATGAGAGTAGAGTTGGATCGTCTCAGTGATACCTGTGCATCCAAAACTTCTAAAATTGTTGCGGACCCAAGACTATATCTTTCCCGAGCCAGTTTAAGGTCTTCTTCTGCTGAGGCTACAACAGCCTGATTCAAGGGAATGATCTCTGAATAATTTTTCAAGGATTCCCGAATCAGTTCTGCCTGAACACGAAGATCATTTAATAGTGTGATATAATCAAATTCAGATTGCTGTTTGGATAATTTAGCTTGGTGCTGTTGTGTGGATAATGTATTACCTGTATAGATTGGAACACTTATTGAAAAATTCAACCCCATAGACCAGTCATTATTGATAGACTCCATCAATTCATCACTGTCTTTTCCATTTGCAGAATAACTGACAGATGAATTCAAGGATGGAAGTCGCATTCCTTTAGCCATTTTGTAAGAAAGGTCTCCCAGATTGATTCTGACCTGGGAAATCGCAAGAGTTGGGTTTTGGGTTTTTAACAGGTTCAATGCATCAGCACTGGATGGAATAACCGGTGTCGCCCACTCACTATCAATTGTCATGATGGATTGACCAAAATCCTGGAGTCCCATATCATTAAATAAAACACGTCGGGCATTTTGGTGATTCGTCTTCCGGGTAAAAACATCTACGCGGGCTTGTCCCCTTGCAACCTCCGCTTTTAAAAGATCTGTCTTTTTCACAACCCCAAGATCATATTGTTTTTTCACCAGTGATACCTGCTGATCGGACATTTCCAGATTTTGCTCTGCCACGTCATACAACTGCTGTGCCTGGAGCAATCCGTAATAGGATTTGATCACATTCTGGATAACCTGGATCTTAGTGGAACGCTGATTTAGTTTGGCAATCTCTAAATTTGACCTGGCTTGTTTCACCTGATTCCAGGATCGCCCGCCATCAAAGATCGTTTGGTTTAGAGAGATTCCAGCGGATATATTATCATAATAGCTAGAAACGGTTGTATCCAACCGTATATTGTCATAGTCAATGGAGATATTTTCTCTTTCTGGAAAGTGCGTACGCCCGGCACCAGTAGATGCATTTAAGGATGGCAAAAGGCCACTATAAGATCCTCTTACACCTCTTTCAGCTGAATTTACATTTAATTCAGCAGACAGAAGCGTTTTCTTGCCAGACAGTGCAATTTCGATACAATCATCTAATCCATAACCTTGGGCAAATAATCCAGATAAGATCAGAAGCATTAACAATATATTTTTCATTCGATTATTGTTGACCCGACATTTGATGCAGTTATTTCTAAAAAGCTGCTTAATTATTCTCATCTTTTTCATATTCAATGATGTCCCCCGGTTGACAATCCAATTCCCGGCAAATTGACTGCAGTGTATTAAACCTGAGTCCTTTGGCTTTTCCATTTTTAAGAATCGACAGATTCGCCATGGTGATGCCCACTTTTTCTGCAAGATCTTTTAAAGGCATATTTCGCTTCGCCATCATCACAGCCAGGTTGATCCTTATTTTTGAGCCATCCATTAGATCATCAGGTCCTGTTCTTTTTTCATTTCAGCACCAATTCGGAATGCCTCGCCAATAACAATAATCACCATGGCCGATAGAATATTCTCTACATTAAAACTGATGGATGATTCTGGAATGATAGAATCAAATGTGAGTCTGGGTGTTATGAAAAGATTCAAAAGAATATCATGGAAAAAATCAAATAATGTGACCGCCAGAATTGATACACCAATCCACCGGAGCCTTTTTCCATTTTCAGGGTCAAAAGGATGCCCCTTCCCTACCGACCGTACTATTTGACGCAGAAGGAATAAAACCCAAATTATAACCCCAAACATGCCAAACCGCATGAGTTTGACCGGAATCAATAACCCTGTAGGGGTAGGGGCTTCAATGAGCGCAAAAGCCTTGGCCCGCTTGAGTTCTACGGGGAGATCTTGACCGCTAATTGCGGCAATTCCTTCTTCTTCTACCTGGAATTGAACAGGATAATATAATTTGGTGGTAGAATCAGTAATTCCAAAAATTGGGCCAGCCAAAAGCATAATGAAACGGTAAGAGATATAACCGGCCAGCAGAAGGGTAAATCCAGTGAGAACCCAGTCTGTTATTTTGATAAATGTTTGTTGTGATTTTCCGGGCATGAGCCGTTTTCCTTTAATTTCAGGGCCCGGAAACTATAATCTAAAATTTAACTATACAATAATATTTTATTGTTTTACGATAATTATTTTTTCTTTTACAATATTTTATTTAAGAATTCCGTCTTTTATTTCTAATAGGTAGTCTTTTGCCGCATCATATGAATTATCGATCTTTCCATCTAAGATGGCTTCTTCTATTGTTTCCTTGATCTCACCAACTTTCCGACCTTCTGTAAGACCGCAAATTTCCATGATCTCAGCACCGCGAACAGGCGATTGAAACGCTTTCATGGCATCTCTTTCGGTCACATTTGACATTTTTTCTTCTACTATTTTAAAGTTGTTTAAATACTGTTTTACACGGTTTGGATTCTTTGTTGTAATATCAGCGCGACACAATATCATGAGGTCATCCAAATCTTCTCCGGCAGCCAACATGAGCCGGCGAACGGCAGAATCGGTTACAATATCTTTTATTAATGCAATGGGACGGAGATGTAAAAGGGTCAATTTTTTTAAATATTCCTTCAGGGTATTCGATAATTTTAATCGGCGAGCCACTTTATTGAGCATCCGTTCACCAATGGCATCGTGGCCATGGAATGTGTAGCCTTTTTCTTTATCTATTCGCCGTGTATTAGGTTTGGCAATATCATGCACTAATGCAGCAAAACGAATCTCCATTTTATCAGATAATTCCGCAGCATTATCCACCACTTGAAGTGTGTGGGCAAAAATATCCTTATGATGCCATTCGGAGGTTTGCTCCATGCCATACATAACATGGATCTCCGGAAATACAGTTTCCATGAGACCAATTTTTTGCAGGATCACCAGTCCAACCGATGGTTTCTTCGTTTTCAGGATCTTGATGAATTCATCCCGGATTCGCTCCCAGGATACAATGTCAATGCGATGTGCTTGTCTTTTGATAGAAGCGCGACATTTCTTCTCAATTTCAAAACCCAACTTAGATGCAAAATAAGCAGCACGCATCATCCTCAGGGGATCTTCTGAGAATGTTTCATTCGGATCTAGTGGTGTGCGTAAAATCTTTTTATTTATATCGGCAATTCCGCCAAAAGGATCTGTGAGATTTCCAAATGTATCCGGAAGAATATCCATAGCCATGGCATTGATGGTAAAATCCCGCCGAAGTAAATCTCCTTTCAAATCAGTGTAAACTACTTCTGATGGTTTCCGAGAATCATTATCGTAGGATTCCGTTCGGGCAGTCGCCACTTCTATTTGCACAGATTTATTGGGAATGATGGCTGTACCAAACTTTTGAAAAGGAATAATTTTTTTAACTCCCAATTTATCAGAAAGTTTTTTTGCAAATGGGATTCCTTCTCCTACTATCATGATATCGATATCATTTAGGGGCAAGCCCATCATAAGATCGCGGACAAGTCCGCCTACTATATAAACTTCCATCCCCTCCTTGTCTGCCAGTTTTCCAGCAGTCTCAAGGATAGATAAAATATTGGCATTTTTTTCACCCTCTAGCATTTCTCTAATATTTGTCATAGGGGAAATTACCGTGATTTATATTTAATTTAAACACACAGTACACCAAGACTTCTAGAAACAAAAAAATCCTGTTAATTGGCTATAATTGATGAAAAGATTAAAATATGCAAGTTAACAATAAACCACTCATTTTAATACTAATACATAATTATTAGATTTTACTAAATATTAACAGAGATATTTAATTTGAACGGCTTAGACTACTTTTTTCTTATCGGTGACTTTACAGTTGCGATTGCTTTATTAATTGGATTTGTTATTGCTAGTAAAAATAGTCGGGTATCTTCAGAATATTATACATTATTCTGGATTGGTTGTTTAATTGGCGCCACATGGGAATTTACTTTTTTATTTTTAGGAGATGAATTTTTACACTCAGTCAAAGTGTGGCCCTATGGACTTAATGGTTGGCCGCGGAAATTGAGCCATTCCATTTGGGATGGGGGAATATTTATGATAGGAATATATTTTTGTGAAAAATATCTAAAAGGTCCCTTGTTCAAATCATTCAATAAAAATGAATTATTTATCATGTTATCGTGGGGAATAGGCCAGGAACTGCTAGTAGAATATTTATTCAATGGACGGGTCTGGATATATGAGCCTCTCCCTTGGAATCCAATTATTATTCCACCAATACCTGGTTCAGCTTCCTTATCACCAGGTTATACTTTGGTACCACAAGCTATATGGGTTATTGCCCCGATTATTTTCTATTCTATATGTCTAAAGATTATGGAAGAAAAAAATAAAATGCCATAAAGTAACCCATTCATCGGGTTATGAGATTGAACTAAGTCCACATATAAACCCCGATTAAAGTCAAAGACTCTCCGATTAGGTTATGAGATCAAAATATGTGTAACAATATATGAACTTACAGAAGAACTTAGCAATTAGGTAAGAAAATGAAATTTGAAATCCTCATTTAGGTGGGGCTTTTTGTCATCATTCTGCAGAAATTTTTTCAATTGCAGTAATTGTGAACTTCGTCTCTTTACCCCGGATTTCAAGCGTAAAATCTTCATCAATCTTTTTCCCAACTATAGCTTGGCCAAAAGGTGAATGGATGGTTATAACCAAGGGATAAAGATCCAATTCAAATTCGATGGGCCCTAATAGGTAATAGTCTTCAGTCTCATCTTTGCCCTCTTCACGGATTGTAACTTTATTACCAAATCCTACCATTTCGGTTTCAATTTCGCTATACTCGATGATCTGAAATGGTGAATGAGTCTGTAGCGATTGTGTCTTACGAACTATAAAACTCTGCTCCTCTCTGGCAGCGTGGTATTCCCCATTTTCCTTAAGATCTCCATGACTAGCTGCCTCTCTAATCTTTAATGAAGTCTCTTTCTTTAATTTATCGAGAGATTTCATTTTCTTTTCCAATGCGCGGTGTGTATCCCGCAAAATCAAAGTCGCCATATTGATATTCCTATTCTTTATCGGATTAAATAAATTGTTTGGTTGATGTTGCAACAATCTGCAATTCAGGAGAAAAATTAAGTCAAAGACAAAGCCCAATCAAGTGCTTGTTCTCGTCGTCTGGCATGGATATCTACATAATATTTTAAATCGTCTGTAAACCCAAAAGAAAATTAAAGTCATTAAAAGGAAAAAAGGATTGAACGGGATAAATAGAATGCTCTAATCAACAAAAAGGAGAGCCTTAGATTCCCCATATACAATCTTGATATAAATCTATTACTTGATTTTCTTGATAAACAATCGGTGATTTGTATTTTCTAAATATTGTTTTATACCTTTTTTGGATTATTAATTATAATTAAAATGAACTGAAAGATGAGATAAATAAATAAATTATGCATACCATTAAATACTAATAAACCATGGGATTGATCTAAAACCATGAATACAGCGGAACTTGTCTTATATATCATTCTGTATATTCTCCTTCCATTATGGGGAATTGCTGGAATGGTTGATTGGTGGTGTCACCGTCAAACTGAAATTGAAAAAACTTCAGGTTTGCACGAAGCATATGTACACTGTCTAATGGGCATACAGATTGGTATCCCAGTTATCTTGTCTCTTTTATTCGAAGTCAATGTTCTCATCATGCTGTTATGTATTGCAGCTCTGGTTGCCCATGAATTTATTGCCCATTACGATGTGCAATACACAACAGGAAAGCGAGAAATTTTAATTTGGGAAGTACATGCTCACAATTACCTTGCGACTCTACCATTTTTTCTATTCTTACTTATTATCGTTCGGAAGTGGGATGTCTTCATTGATCTATTGACATTGAATTGGGGAGGTGGTTTCAACCTACAATGGCGTGAAGAGCCTCTCGGTTTATCAGGTAATTATGCTATGACCTACATAGTAACCATGATAGTATTTGTTGTCTTCCCCTACTTGCAAGAATGTTGGCGATGTTTCACCTATGAGCAAAAACACGGAAAAATCCCGGTGAAATCATGAATACATTTATAACGAGTACAGGCGCCTTCCTGCCAGGTCCTGCTATTTCAACAAACGAGGTCGAAGGAATTCTTGGAATGGTTCATAATAAACCATCTTTTCTACGAGAAAAAATCCAGCAATCAAACAAAATTCAAACGCGGCATTATGCAATAGATTCGAACCAACAGACAACCCACAGCAATACTGAAATGGCCACAAATGCGGCTGAACAGTGTTTAGATCGTGCGTTCCTGGATCGAAATCAGGTCGGTATGCTAGCTCTTGCTTCAACACAAGGAGATTTACCTGCACCAGGTATGGCGAGCATGGTTCAAGCAGAATTGGGCTTACCAGAAATTGAAATTCTCACTACACACGGGATTTGTTCTTCTTCGATGATGGCCATGAAGGCAGCCTGGAACAACCTTCGTCTTGGTGATCATGAAGCTGCGATTGTTGTTTCAAGCGAACTATCAAGTCGTCTTCTTAAGAAGCAACGTTTTGAAGCAGCAACAGAGTCGACTTTCGCTTCTAAACGAGTTGATTTCAATACTGAATTCCTAAGATGGATGCTATCGGATGGGGCTGGTGCTCTGCTTTTGCAAAACAACCCATCCCCAAAAGGGATTAGTCTCCGCATCGATTGGATTTATTGTTTCTCTCATGCCCATGCACTCCCCACCTGCATGAGTGTAGGTTCAGCAGAAATTCCTGGCGATAATCGTACATGGCAAGATTACGATACCTATGCTGAAGCAGAAAAAGCAGGTGCATTGTTGCTTCGACAAGACGTTCGTTTACTTGACAATATGATAAGAATGGGAGTTGAAGGCTACCTCCGACTTGTTCAAGAAGGCAAGAGCACTCCTAGCAAGATCGATCATTTTCTCTGCCATTATTCGAGTCATCATTTCCGAGATAAGATTCTCGATATGCTCGATGCTGCGGGTGTTGGTATTCCCGAAGAAAAGTGGTGGACAAATCTCTACAAACGGGGAAATACTGGAGCAGCGTCTATGTTCATCATGATTGACGAATTTATAAGAACAGATGAAGTAAACATCAAAGAAGGCGATTCTATTTTTTGTTTTGTTCCGGAGAGTGGGCGGTTTAACACAACATATATGCAATTAACAGTGGTGAAACCATGAGTAATGGTAAAATAAATATCCAAGATAATAATAAATCCATTGTGGAAAATGTTGAGCATGATGATATTGTAATGAATCTTCATGCAAAGGTTTGCCTGCAACAACTAATTCGAGTCTGGTTGGGTTTTGAGCGGGATTTATCTACGATTCCGTTACTTCGCCGTCTCGACCTCGGAACCTACACGGTTGATGATCATCTTTGTTTACTGCGAAATCTACGTCAGCAAGTAATTGAAGGTTCTCGTTGGATTACGAGAACAGCAAGTAGTTTTGATCGAAACTATGCTGAAATACGTTCAACAATTATCTCCCATGCTGTAGATGAGCATCGCGACTACGAATTACTTGAAAAAGATTATGTGGCTACTGGTGGAGCACTTGAAGATATTCTATCTATGGAGCGCAATATTGGTTCAGAAGCACTTCATGGGTTCCTTATGTACCGCGCAACATGCTCAAATCCAGTCGATCTTCTTGGTGCAATGTGGATCATAGAAGGTTTGGGTGAAAAAATGGCAAGTTCATGGGCTGAACGCATTCATGAATTGACCGGACTCGATCAAGATTCCACGCGATTTATGACCTATCATGGTCAGAATGATAGCGAACATATGGAAAGATTTTATGGTACACTTGATGCTGTGTGTGTTGATGCAGAATATGTGAAAGCAATTGTAAAAACAGCAAAAGTCGTTGCACGATTATACCGTTTACAACTCGAGGAGTTGAATCATGAAATCGAATGAGAAACCTCAAACTAGAAAACAACGCCGGATAGAAAAAAAGAGAATGAGGGCGATGGCTCGAAATCATGGACGTATGCCGGCTTCACTCACAGAAGCATTGGATGGTGACAGTAGTCTTCCACTTGATGAAGTTGCTAAAAAGTACTGGCTTAAGAATTTACAAAATCCTTTAAGAAAAATTGTTCTTCCAACTTTGCGTATTTTGCTTTCCATCACCTTACACATAATGTACTATGTGAAGCGATTATTACCTATTCAATGGAAAGCACACGGCTTTTTACAATGGCAAATCTGTTTCTTCATGAAATACTTTGTTCGTCCAGAAGCCAATATTCTTATTTTACGGCATTTTCAAGCAGAAAGTAATTTATTGAATTTTGTTATTGATAATTCTGGCGATGAAAAGGTGGAGCCTGTAAATATTTATCCAAAAATGATTGGAGATTTAATGGTCCAAACCTTTGTTCACCATGACCAAGGCGTATTGATGACAATGCGTGATTTAAAGAAACCTGATCGCAGTAAATGGCCGATTGAGCAGTCACAATTGTCATGGAAAAATTGGAATCCGATCCGTATTGATTACGGAATTGAGCGAAAGAAGTTTACTCAGTTTCTTGATTTTGAAACCGCGCATGAATTATTCAAAACAACATTTTGCTTTTGGTTAACATCAAAGGAATACGAAGCAGCTATTAATTCCTTTCAATTTGACCACTCGGTCGGTCTTCTAATTGATGAAATTGTTGGTGCTTCACATTTTGCGGATATAGCTTACAACAGATTCCCGATGATTCTTGTCGGTCCATCTGGACTTTCTTATCGTTTCCTGATGCATGGCTTCTTTGTAGAACACGTCCATGCCCACCTTGAGAACATACGGGAAGCATTGGAATTAGAAAACTAAATTTCATACTCTAATTAATATCAAGCCCAATATTGGTGGGGGTTTTTGTTTATGGGATGAATTGTAATCTTGGCCAATTTAAATAATAAATCAAAACTTATGGCTTTGTAGACATTTTTTCACAGGAATTACTTAAAAAGGTCTGGACTAAAAAAGAAAATTATAAATAATTATCCTTTTGGTTTTGCAAGATTCATACGCAAAATAAATACTCTTAACGAACTAAGGATAATTGTACCAATAATTACTACATACACAACTCGGGCCATATATTCAGCATCAGGCATGCCTGCCTGAATCACTGCCTGGATAAGTACGGCAGCGGCCAGTCCCCGGGCAAAAACTGCATTAACCAGTCCTCTCTGTGCTTTTGACATTCCTTTTGTTAAAGGCATTGACCCCATTCGAGTAATCATGATTAACACAGATAAAATGCTACCAATAATCAGCGCTGTCTGATCTGTAATATCAAGCAGTATACCTACATATAAAAAAAACAGTGCCTTGAGAAAAAAGGAAATCAAATTGTAATAAC
>CAZCHA010000001.1:40550-56200 GCA_964498175.1 uncultured bacterium | reverse complement strand
TTCCTGAATTCTTCTCTAGAATTAATATCACTCAAATGCACTTCAACAGTTGGAGTATTTACAGATGCAATCGCATCTCGGATAGCAAAGGAATAATGTGTCAATGCACCAGGATTAATAATAATTCCATCAAATAAACTGATGGCTGTTTGAATTTGATCAATAAGATCTCCTTCATGATTGGATTGAAACCAGGTAATGTCATGACCATTTGCGTCTGGTTGTATGTCCATCCAATTCCTAATATCTTCTAAGGTTTCTATCCCATAGATCTCAGGTTCTCGAATCCCCAATAAATTCAGATTTGGTCCATTTATCACTAGTATTTTCATTGGATTACTTTGAGAGACTCTTTGATGAGATTATCAGGAACAGAATCACATATCTTACCTTCCCCAAGAGCATTTAAGACTACAAAATGTAGAATGCCGTTTCTTACCTTTTTATCTTTTTTTACATAGGAAAGAATTATATCAGGATCCACTTTAGATACCTGTGGCAAGGAAAGTTTATCAATGATATTGATTAAAGATTTATTTTCGTCGATACTCATAAAACCCATTTTACTAGAAACCCATCCAGCGCACTTCATACCAAGAGAAACGGCTTCCCCGTGGCGAATTTTTCCATATCCTAAATGAGCTTCAAGGGCATGACCGATTGTATGACCAAAATTTAATAGTTTGCGAAGTCCACCTTCGTGTTCATCTAATGAAACAATTTCTGCTTTTATTTCACAAGCACGTAACACAGCACTTGCAAAGGGGAAAGAATCAATATTATCCAGCCATTCCGAAATATTATATAGGAATTTCTCATCTCGAATTGCACCATACTTAATTACTTCACCTAGTCCTGAAATGACTTCTTTGCCCGGGAGTGATTCCAAAATATCCGGATCAATTAAGACGCCTAGTGGTTGATATATGGATCCTACGAGATTTTTCCCTTCGGCTATATTTATTCCAGTTTTTCCACCTATGGAAGAATCAACCATGGCAAGAAGGGTTGTTGGTATCTGGTAATATTGAATCCCACGCATGAAGGAAGATGCAACAAATCCACTTACATCACCTACTACACCACCACCCAGAGCTAGAATGGTTGTAGACCGATCACATTTCATTTCAATTAACTGACTGATGATACGACTGAATTCATTCATGCTTTTTGCAGCTTCACCAACCGGTAGAGTGATATAATCACATTTAAATCCTGATTTATTTAAATCAGACATCAAACCGAATCCAATTAATTCCATCAAATTATATTGTGAAATAATTATCCATTTTTGTCCATGATTCTGATCAGAAAGAATGGATGGGAGGTTTCTTAATATGCCTGATTCTACATTGATAGGGTAGGATCTTGCACCTAATTGTACTTGAATTGTTTTCATGGATTGATATGTAATAAAATTATTTCTGTTAATTCTTCAGGATTTTTCCCATCAGTTTCGATGGTGAAATCTGCTGTATTTAAATAATGCAGTTGTCGTTCCAACCACAGCTTCGTCAATGCTTCTTTCGTATTATTATCGTACAATAAGGGCCTGTTACCCGAATCAGATAATCGGTGCGATAATTCTTCCATTGAAGCAGTTAAAAGAATGGTAACCCCATTTTTATTAATAAACTCCCTGTTTTCATTTTTTAATACAACCCCCCCTCCACAAGCTACAATAGATTTGGAATATTGATTTAATTGTTTGGTTTCCATTTTACGAAATTGCTCTTCACCATCAATATCAAATATTTCAGAAATAGTTTTTCCAGTTCCCTTTTCTATTTCTGAATCTAAATCAATGAATGGTTTGTGCATTTTTTCAGATAAAATTTTTCCAACCGTTGATTTGCCGGATCCCATCATACCTATTAAATAAATGTTCATTAATATTTTGCTGTGGCCCGCATATGCGCCCTGAGTTGCTCCATGGAATCACCACCAAATTTTTCCAGAAGTGCATCAGCAAGGACAAAACATAACATGCTTTCTGCAATGATGGATGCTGCAGGAACAGCACATGAATCGGTTCGTTCCTTGTGTGCATCTTTTGCTTCTTTGGAATGAATATCCACAGATCGAAGTGGTTTAATCAATGTGGGGATGGGCTTCATGGCCATTCGCAAAACAATGGGTTGGGCGTTACTCATGCCTCCTTCAATTCCACCGGCATTATTGGAATACCTAATAAATTTTTTGCCATCATGACCGATCTCATCATGGACTTCACTGCCAAATTTTTCCGCACCGCCAAATCCGCCACCGATTTCAATTCCTTTGAATGCATTTACACTCATCATCATGGCAGAAATGCGGGTATGGAGTTTTCGATCCCACTGGGTATAAGCACCAAGACCGTAAGGCAACCCGGTGGCAATCACTTCAAAAATACCGCCAACCGAATCACCGGCTTTTTTGGCATCATCAATAGTTTGCATCATAGATGCTTCCCCATCTTTGTCCAGACAACGGACGGGAGATGCATCCGCAATTTCACTTAATTGGTTTGGTGAAATGCCATCAGGGATTGGGTTTTCATCTTTAACGTCATGGATTTCAACCACGCGACTACCCACTTCAATTCCAACATCTTCCAATAATTTTCTGCAGATCGAACCAAGCGCAACACGCATGGTTGTTTCCCGGGCGCTGGATCGTTCCAATACATTGCGAATATCGCCAAATCCATATTTTTGGACACCTGCCAAATCAGCATGTCCGGGGCGGGGGAGTGTTACATTTCGGATTTCATTATCCACAGGAGATACGGACATTTTTTTTATCCAATTTTCCCAATCTTTATTTCGGACAAGAATACCCACCGGTGCACCAAGTGTTTTACCATGTCTAACACCACACCAAATTTCACCGAAATCTTTTTCAATTTTCATTCGGCCACCACGGCCGTGGCCCATTTGACGTCGTGCCAAGTGAACACCAATATATTTTTCGGATATTTCCAATCCCGCCGGCATGCCGTCTAAAATACCTAAAAGGCCCTGACCGTGAGATTCACCCGCTGTTAGAAATTTGAGTCGTGTTAGCATAATTTTGCTTTTAATACCTTTTTAATTGGTTCCAAATTAATATTTTCTGATATTTTTTCACCAAACCAAATGTCGGCTGATGCCAATCCTTGACCTATGAACATATCCAGACCGCCAATGGTCTTTGCACCCCTTGCCTCACCGGTTTTCAGCCATTTTGTTTCCATTGGATTGTAAATGGTGTCGGCTAGAATTTGTCCTTTTTTGATTTCCAAATCTGGCATGGATTCTGTATCTGGCCACATCCCTAATGGTGTGCAATTAACAATTACATCTGAATTTTCACTCGAATTATTGTTTGGGAAGATGGAATTGATCCAATGTAACAATTGAGCAGAATTTGATTGCGTACGATTCTTAATTGAAATGGATTTAGCACCGAATTTCACCAATCCAAAAGCAACTGCTCGCGCTGCGCCACCGGATCCCAAGATTATAAAATCTTTTCCATTTAATGAGATACCGTTTTGTTCCATTGCCTTGGTGAACCCGATCCAATCTGTATTATATCCTTTTCCATCATGGACACAATTTACAGCACCAATGGTTTGTGCCGATTCATCCAATTCATTTAAAAATGGAATGACGGATTGTTTATAAGGAATAGTAACATTAAAGCCATCCAATTCATTTACATTCATAAATGAGTGGAGCGCATTTGGCATCAGATGGATTTTTTCAAATGATGCATCTAGGCCAAGTTGTCGATACACTTCTTGATGAAGAATAGGGCTCAGACTATGAGCAATGGGGTCTCCGATAACAGCGAATTGTTTCAATGTTTTAAATTTTCCAATACATCATAAAATTCTGGGAAGGAAATAGATGCGCATTCAGGATGATCCAAAACAACATTTCCATTAGTCACAAGTCCGGCAATAGTAAATGCCATGGCAATACGGTGGTCATGGAATGTCTCAATATTCACACCTTTCAATGGCGTTGGGCCATTAACGATAAATCCATCTTGCAATTCTTCAATGTCAGCACCCATTTTATTCAGGTTTTTACACAACGCATGGATTCGGTCGCATTCCTTAACACGTAATTCTTCAGCGCCAAATACTTCTGTTCTACCATTAGCTTGGGTAGCAAGAACGGCAATAATGGGTAATTCATCAATTAAGCCTGGCACATCATTTTTATCAATTATAATCCCTTTTAATGATTGGTGACATATTTTCAAATTGCCTATGAGTTCACCAGCTTCATCCCATAGATTTAAGCGCTCAATTGTGGCACCCATTTTTTCTAATGCAGTAAAAAATCCTGTGCGGGTTGGATTAACTAAAATACGAGTTAAAACCAATTCAGAGTTAGGTACCAACGCTGCAGAAGCGGCAAAAAATGCTGCCGTGGATGGATCACCGGGAACAGTCAAATCAAAAGGTAAAAGGGGGCAATTCATACTGGAAACAGTTGAGGCGAGTCCATCGGTGGAAAGATTCGCGCCTAGCTCGGATAACATTATTTCTGTATGATTACGAGATGAAATTGGTTCAGTGATTGATGTCTCGCCACTTGCTCCAAGTCCCGCTAAAAGGACAGCGGATTTCACCTGGGCACTTGCAACGGGAGACTTATATCGAATTCCATTCAAGTCACTTTTACAAATAGTGATGGGCAATTTGCCATCATTACTTTCGGATTTTAATCCCATTTGGTAAAGTGGATCTATAATACGATTCATTGGACGAGAAGAAAGAGAATCATCTCCGATAAATGTGGCATTAATTCCTTGCCCTGCCATTAATCCTAAAAGTAAACGAGTTGTGGTACCGGAGTTGCCGCAATCCAAAAAATCTATTGGGTCGGATAATTTTCCACCATTCACAACCACTTCATTTCCTTCATCCCTTATTTCAACGCCACAGGCTTCTAAACATTTTCGAGTTGATTGTACATCAGCACCGGTGGACAAATTTGATATCCGCGACTCTCCATTTGCTAATGCAGAAAACATAAGTGCACGATGGGATATCGATTTATCACCTGAGAATGTTAAAGTTCCTTTAATGACCATTCTGTTTTAGTTCATCTGCGATTAAAAATGCCAACTCAATTGCTTGGTTTGCATTCAGGCGTGGATCACAATGGGTGCGATATCGATCAGTTAAATCCCCTTCTGAAATATCATCTAGGCCGCCTGTACATTCGGTTACATTTTGACCCGTCATTTCTAAATGGATTCCGCCTATACGAGATCCTTCCGATTTGTGGATGTGGATATTTTGTTTTAATTCATCAATAATTTGATCGAACGGTCGAGTCTTGATACCATTCCTGCTTTTAATTGTATTCCCATGCATGGGATCACAGGACCAAACAACTGTCCGATTTTCAGTCTGAATTTTTTGAATCAGTCTTGGTAAAAAAGTCTCCACTTTATTATGACCAAATCGTGTTATGAGCGTAATCCTTCCTGCTTCATCATTGGGATTTAATATATCCAGCAGCTCAATCAATTCGCCTGGATCCAAGGATGGACCACATTTGATACCAATGGGGTTTTTTATTCCGCGACAAAATTCCACATGAGCGCTATCTTTGAATCGCGTTCGATCTCCGATCCATACAAAATGAGCAGACGTGTTATATACATCACCTGATGTTGAATCGATTCTTGTTAATGCTTCTTCGTAGGGCAGTAGAAGTGCTTCATGACTCGTATAATAATGTACTTGGCGAAGTTGAGGTGTATTATTGGAATTAATTCCTAATGCATCCATAAAATTCAAGCTTTTTTGAATCTGATGAGCCAAATGGCGATACCGTTCACCCTGGGGACCGCTTTTTACAAACCCCATATTCCAGGAATTCACATGACGGAGATCTGCATAACCGCCATCGGCAAAAGCCCGAAGCAAGTTCAAGGTGGATGCCGCTTGAGAATATGCTTTTAACATTCGTTCTGGGTTGGGTTGGCGATTATCAGGTTTGAAACTAATATCATTAATAATATCGCCTGCATAACTCGGTAGCTCAACTCCATCGTTTGTTTCAGTAGGACTGGATCGAGGTTTGGCAAATTGACCTGCCATGCGACCGAGTTTGACCACCGGCAAATTTGCCCCGGATGTAAGAATAACTGCCATCTGCAGAATAACCCGAAAAGTATCGCGGATATTATCCGCATGAAATTCAGAAAAACTTTCAGCACAATCACCACCTTGGAGCAGAAAGCCATTCCCTTCAGCCACATCAGCAAGTGAGCGTTTTAGAGATCGAACTTCTCCCGCAAATACGAGTGGTGGAAAATTTCCAAGAGTTTTTTCAACTTCAGATAAATGGTTTTGATCGGGGTAATCCGGAATATGTTTGGCGGTAAAATTTCGCCAGCTGTCAGTCTGCCACATTTTGTAATTCCTTTAGGCGATTGTCCAAAGATGCCGTCGCTAGTTTAAGTTTGTCTATCATATCATCTGTATAAGGGTTATAAAGTTGTAGGTCTGTATAAAGCTCCCAAGTATCGTTACAGGTTTGATCTACCAAATCTAAAAGATCACGAAATCCCTGAGTATCTATAGTTGTTTTCCGGATGCCATATTCCTTCAGCATTCGTCCTAGAAAATGAGTCACACCCTGGGTTTGAGCCGCCATGCGATCGTGCTGATCTGGGGACATTTCCATCACGTCTATACCCTGATCCGTGAAGAATTGGCGCCAGAAATTAAATTGATCGTGGGCATCTCTCGTATTATTCATCATCATTTTTAGACGATTATTGGAGATGAATGAATCAGGTCCAAACATGGGGTGTGTTGCAATGATGCCAATATTTTCAGAAAGATTATTTTCCATGATTTTAGCGGGATGCGTTTTAACAGAGCACACATCAATTATGGTTGTTCCTTCTGAAAGATGTGGAGAAATTTCTTTCACCAGAGATTCAAAGTGGCGAATCGGCACAGCAACAAAAATTATCTTTTCCTTCAATAAAGATTCCAGATCCGTGAATTCCACACCGGGGAATTCCCCAATGGGTTTCGGATCGTAGGCTTTAATGGCGAATCCTTTTTGTAAAATATTGGCCAATACTTTTCCAAATCTGCCAAACCCGATAATACCGATGCTATTCATGAATCTCCCAGTCTATTTACCCCGAGGAACAAGGTCAGATTATGTTTTAGATCATGGATGCTTTCCTGAAGAATATCCAAATTGTACAAATCTGCACAAGCCTTGTTGGCTATTACCCCAGCAGTGGGTGGGAGCTTTCCTTCGGAAAGTCTACGTGCAGCTTCTGCTGTATCATCATCTTCAATCAAAGGTCGCGTCCAGAAATGCTCACTCAAATAATCCTTACATTGCCGCAGCGCTTGCTGGTGAGAATGAATTTCTGTCACATCTCCTACATGCATTCCGGCGAGTCCTAACAAGTTTTGGATAATGGGAATATGAAACATTTCAACAATGTTGCATCTGTATTTTGCCAGCGCTTCAACACTTTCAATTACAACACCGCCTTGTGCGTTTTCCATAGCAAAAATACCATAATTTGTTTCGCCATTTTCAACACCAGCTAATACGTGTTCTGATGAAATTTGGTATACAATTTCTGCACCTTCAAGTCCGTGATTATTGGCAAAATTGTGAGCCGCCTGTTCTGAAAAACTGCCTTTTCCTCCTTGGATTCCTATTGTCATGATATTATTCCTTTTAAACCTTGAATTAAACTTTTTGTATTTTCTACTGGACTTGAACTTCCATTCATATTCTTAATAATGGCAGATCCCACCACAGCACCATCTGAATGCTTATTAAACCAAACCACATCATCTCGGGTACTGATTCCGAAACCCACCACAAATGGAGTAACACTATATTCTCGAACACGATTCAAATATTCTTGCAATGCCTCCTTTGATGCCAAATCATTTCCGGTGATTCCCAAAATACTTACAGCATAAATGAGATCACCTGCCAATTCTGATATTTTTCGGATGCGTTCATTCGGCGTATTTGGTGCCACCAAAAGAATGGGAGAAATACCTTTAGACTTTGCCAATTCACAAAAGGATTCTGCTTCTTCTAAGGGTAAATCTGGCAAAATGAGCCCGTCAACACCTGATGATATACAATAATCCAGAAATTTATCATGCCCCATTTTTAAAATTGGATTATAATAACCCATAAGTGCAATCGGTACATCTGTTCTCTTGCGGATCTCAGTTACTTGCTCAAATATTATTTTGAGTGTTATTCCATTATCCAATGCTTGTTGGCTAGATGCTTGAATAATAGGACCATCTGCTTGTGGATCAGAAAAAGGGATACCAATTTCAATCATATCTACTCCGCCATCGGCAGCTGCACAAACTAAGTCTACTGTTAATCCCAATTCTGGGTAGCCGGCAGTAAGAAATGGAATGAGCTTTTCTTTCGGTTCGCTGAATAGTTTTTGGATGCGGTTCATAAGTTTATCCCCAGCGCTTCTGCTACAGTATGAACGTCTTTATCACCGCGTCCTGATAAACAAAGAATAATGTGTTCTCCGGGTTCAATCCCATTATTATCCTGACGTAAATACGCTAATGCATGAGCTGATTCTAATGCAGGTAAAATACCTTCTTTCTCAGAAAGCCATTGAAAGGAATCCAATGCTTCTGTATCCGTTGCAGAAAAATACTGCACCCGTCCGGACTCATTGAGGTAACTGTGCTCTGGTCCAATTCCAGGATAATCCAGACCAGCAGAAATGGAATGGGGTAGCGTTACTTGCCCATCATCATTCTGGAGTAAAGTGCTGGCAGCTCCATGCAGCACACCAAAATCTCCTTTTGATAAAGTGGCTGCATGCTCGCCACTTTCCAATCCTTTTCCAGCAGCTTCTACGCCTACAATTTTTATATCATCTTTGATAAAGGGATAAAATAAACCCATGGCGTTTGAGCCACCACCAATACAAGCCACTAGCCGGTTTGGTAATGCTTTTCCCGATTGTTTCACAAATTGTACTTTTGCTTCCTTACCAATGATGGATTGAAAATCTCGCACCAGCATGGGATAAGGATGGGGGCCTACTGTTGAGCCGATTAAATAATATGTGGATTCAACATTCGTAACCCAATCTCGAATTGCCTCGTTGGTGGCATCTTTTAATGTCATGCTTCCAGACGAAACGGGACGAACTTCGGTGCCCAATAAATTCATACGAAATACATTGAGCTTTTGACGGCGAATGTCTTCTTTTCCCATATAAACAATACACTCTAATCCAAACAATGCAGCGACGGTTGCTGTGGCAACGCCATGCTGACCTGCGCCAGTTTCCGCAATAATTCGTTTTTTCCCCATACGTCTCGCTAACAAAATTTGACCAAGTGCATTGTTGATTTTATGAGCACCGGTATGGTTCAAATCTTCACGCTTGAGCCACACGTTGAATCCCAATTCTTCTGATAGTTGTGTAGCAAAATAAAGAGGTGTTTCACGTCCGGAATAATTATTCAATAGGCCATTTAATTCATCTTGAAATAATTCATCATTTTTTGCGACTTTGTAATAATTTTCAAGTTCTTCCAAAGCAGGGATGAGTGTTTCCGGTACAAACTTGCCCCCGAACTTTTCAAAGTGCCCTCGTTCATCGGGGAGATTGTAATCTTTAAATTGTTTATCCAAAATGGAACCCTGACGTGTTTGTATTTTTTAAATATTCAAAAAGTAAATTAATTTTTTGGTGTTCTTTCTTTCCAGGTGATAATTCAACACCACTATTTACATCAATCGCTGCTGGATTTACAGAATCAATCGCATCTAAAATATTATCTGGGTTGAGCCCACCGGAAAGAATAATGGGGGTGTCTATTTGATCATTTATTAATGACCAATCGAATGTTTCTCCCGTTCCACCATATTGTTTATTGGAAAAAGTATCCAACAAAAACCCAGCCACATTATATTGGTCCATGACAGATAAACTGGCTTCATTTTTTATGCGTACCGCTTTTAAAACAGGCACATCAAATTGATTGCAAAAATTTGATGATTCATCACCGTGAAGTTGAATCATGTTTAATTGAACTTCTGAAATTGTTTTATCAATAAAATCTTTATTTTGATTCACAAACACACCCACAAGAACAACAGAGTAGGATAGTTGCTTCGATATTGATTTTGCATTTTCAATAGAAATGGCTCTTGGGCTCTTTTCATAAAAAATTAACCCAATTGCAGATGCGCCATTTTCTACTGCCACTTTAGCATCCATTAAATTGGTAATACCGCAAATTTTGGTTGGAATCATGAGATTTTCCCAAGCAATGTTTCCAAAGCTTTTTCTGGATTGCCTGTTTTCATGAGCGATGTGCCAATGAGCGCTGCATCATAACCTAAATCAGAAATATATTCTAAATCATCAGAAGTGTGAATCCCACTCTCTGCAACTTTCACAGAATTTGATGGTAAAGATGAAATCATTTTTTCAAAATACGTAATGTCAGTTGCCATTGTTTTGAGATTTCTACAATTGATACCTACAACTTCTGGATTCAATGTAAAAATAAATTCAGCATGTTTTTCAGCGTGGTATTCTACCAGAAATTCCAATCCTGTCCCTTGCCCAATATTCATTAATTGTTGCAATGAATCTTGATCCAGCGCATCGGCAATGAGTAAAAAGGCATCTCCATTATATTGAATTGTTTCCATAATTTGCTTTTGATCAATAATAAAATCTTTACGAATTACTGGAATAGAAACCGCATTCCGGACAGATTGGAGAATATCCAAACTGCCTCCAAAAAAGGATTGATCTGTCAGTACAGAAATGGCCGCTGCACCTGCCGATTCATAACCTTTAGCAATTTGAGCAGGATCAGCATTAGGAAATATTTCACCTTCACTTGGTGATTTCATTTTTATCTCTGCAATGACAGAAATCCCCGGTTTGGAAAGGGCATCTTTAAGGCTACGATTTTGGCCAACCATTTCTCTAAAATTCAAATCTTTGATTTGTTGAATTTCCTGACGTTTTACGTTTAATATTTTTTCTAAAATATTCATTCAACCAATTGGTTTAATATGTTAAGCGCCAAGCCTGAATCCACAGACTCTTTTGCCGATTCCAATCCATCGTTTAAGGTTTCAGCTTGCCCGCCCACAACGATCCCAGCAGCGGCATTGAGCAATACAATATCTCGTTTCGGTCCTTTTTCGCCATTAAGAATCGATTTTATTATTTCAGCATTCTCAATAGGTTCGCCGCCTTGAAGTTCATCCAATGAAACGCGATTTAAACCTAACTCGATTGAATCAAATTCATAAGTATTTATATTCTCACCATTTTGCATTTGACTGATTTTGGTTGTGTCAGTTGTGGAAATTTCATCCAATCCGTCACGGCCATGAAATACCATTACATCTGTAGAACCGAGTGCTTTTAATACATGGGCTTGAACTTCAGTTAAATCCGGATGAAAAATGCCCATGGCCTGGGCCTTTACTTCGGCGGGATTGCAAAGCGGACCTAAAATATTGAATACCGTCCGCGTGGCCAATGCTTTCCTAGCACCGATGGCATGTTTCATGGCAGGGTGGTAGGCTGGTGCGAACATAAATCCCAATCCAATCTCTTCGATATCTTTTGTGGACTCTTCCACTGATTTATCAATGGCAATTCCCAGTGCCTGGAGTACATCTGCCGAACCAGATTTTGATGTCATTGAACGGTTCCCGTGCTTGGCTACATGAACGCCAGCACCGGCAACAACAAAAGTAGCAGTAGTAGAAATATTAAAAGTACCCAATGCATCACCACCCGTTCCACACATATCGATAGCGGGGCAATCTAAGGGTACAGTAACCATTATGTCTCGCATTGCCTGAGCGAAACCTGTGATTTCATCCACAGTCTCACCTTTTGCTCGGAGTGCCATAAGAAAACCGGCAATTTGCGGGTCGTCAAATTCACCCGACATTATAGAGGACATTACATTAAATGCTTCATCTCGAGTTAGATTTTGTTTATCAAGTAATTGTTCTAATATTTGTTTCATTGTTTTATATCTAAAAAATTCTTTATTATTTGTAATCCATGCTCTGTGGCAATCGATTCAGGATGGAACTGAACCCCAAAAACCGGATGAATTTCATGTTCGATCCCCATGATAAGTCCATTTTCTAATTCGGCAGTAATTTTTAAATCTTTTGGTAAACTGTCTCGTTCCGCAACCAAAGAGTGGTAGCGGGTTGCCGTGAAAGAATTACCTACTGCATTAAATAAAGTTGACCCAATATTTTGGATGGTTGCTGTTTTTCCGTGGACAATTTCTGATGAATGAATTACTGTCCCACCATATGCTACAGTGATTGCCTGGTGCCCAAGGCAAACACCGAGAGTGGGAATAGATGCTCCATATTTTTTTATCACATCAATTGATTGTCCTGCATCTTCCGGGCGACCGGGACCAGGAGAAATAACTATATGGGACGGATTCCACTGTTTGACATCATCCAATTTAAACTGATCATTCCGCACTACTTTTATATTTGGATTGATAGGGCCAATGTATTGTACCAGGTTATAGGTGAATGAATCGTAGTTATCGATAACTAAAATCATGAGACAAGCCCATTTTCTGCAAAATCAATCGCTGCCATGATGGCTTTTGCCTTATTTACAGTTTCTTCAAATTCTTTTGTCGGGTCTGAATCGTGCACAATACCGGCGCCAGACTGAAAATGCGCAGAGCCATCCTTCAAGATCATGGTGCGGATGGCAATGCAAGTATTTACATTACCCGTAAAGTCAAAAAAGCCAACGGCGCCGGAATAAATATTCCTGCGCTCCTGCTCTAATTCATGAATGATTTCCATGGCCCGAATTTTAGGTGCACCGGTAACAGTGCCTGCGGGGAAGCCACTCATGAGGGCATCGAAAGGGTCCTTATTTTTAGCCAACTTCCCTTTTACATTAGAAACGATATGCATTACATGGGAATAATTCTCAATCTTCATATTTTCTGGAATAGTTACGGAACCATATTCGGATACACGTCCTACATCATTTCGCCCCAAATCCAACAACATTAAATGTTCGGCACATTCTTTTTCATCATGCATTAAATCATCGGCCAATACTTGATCTTCTGCTTCTGTTCCTCCACGGTGACGGGTCCCTGCAATGGGACGGATTTCCACGATACCATCTTCAACTTTTACCAATAATTCCGGAGAAGCGCCAATAATGTCAAAATCATTAATCTTTAAATGAAACATATAGGGCGATGGATTGATTGTCCGAAGTGCACGGTAAAGAGTGGTTGCCCCTACCGATGTTTTTCGTTTGAAGCGCTGACTCAAAACAATCTGAAAAATATCTCCAGCCACAATGTGTTTTTTTGCTTTCAGTACAGCCGATTCAAATTTAGCCTGATTAAAATTTGAAGACACCTTACTTTGGTCCACCCGAACTGGTGTTTGGTAATCCACATCTGAATGAAGTGATTCTCCGATAGAATCAACTCTTTCATGGGCTGTATCGAATTGTTTTTTCAAATCACGCTCTGAATCCACATTTACATTGGAAATCACCAGCGCCGATCCCTTCAAATGGTCAAAGGCGATCATATCTTCAAATAGCATGAAAACAGAATCGGGGACATCTAATTCGGATTTATCATGGATTGGAATATCTTCTAACCAAGCAATGGTTTCGTAACCAAGGTAGCCCACCAGCCCACCGGTAAAAGACGGAATTCCCGGCAATTTTGTCATATTATATTGGGATTGAGTTTCCCGGAGTAAAGTAAGAAAGGGTGTATCAATATCAATGGTTTTTCCATTTTCAGTGATGGTAGTTTTCCCATTATTATGCATAAGAATTTTCTGCGGATTGATTCCCACATAAGAATACCGTGAATATTGATTCCCTTTTTCTACCGACTCTAATAAAAAAGCATATTCAGCTTTTTGAGATAAATGCACCCATGCAGCTACCGGTGTAAGTAGATCTGCTAGAATTCGTTTATAGACGGGGATGGTTTCACACCCCTGGGTGACCAAGCCTTTAAATTTGTCATACGTAAGTTGTGTTTTATTCATTTTGAGCAAAAAAAAACCCCGAAATTATCGGGGTTTAAGTATAGTCAGCATGTACAGGTATTGCTGGGACTATGAAACCCCTTCTCGGTTAAAAAACCAATACCAGCTATAAAAATATTTTGTATTCATGTTATTCACGACAGGAAAAATTAAGGGCAGGAATGAATGGGAACCAACTTAATTTTATTTTTTTTGCAATTTTTTTGAAATGTGGTAAATAGGGCCAAAAATGGCGGCAATGTCATTTCTCTCCATTTTGCCTTCCAGTTTTTCAGCAAGACGATCAATGATTTCCTGTTCGCGGTTTGGGTCCCCAATATTGATGCCGCCAGATGCTTTAATTTCGCCTATCTCCCTAGAAACAGAAAAACGCTGTACCAGAAGATCCAGCATTTGCTCATCAAGTAAGTCAATTTTATTTCGGAGCACATTTATTTTTTCTTTTGGATGCATAATAAAATTTACAAATTAGAATTAATTAAACTCGATTTAAAGCCTGCTCCAAATCAGCTAAAATATCATCTGGATTTTCAATTCCTACAGATAACCTGACCAAGCCATCTGTGAGTCCTCGGGCTTCCCGTTCATCTTTCGGAACATCTGCATGAGTCATGGTAGCAGGATGGGTGATCATGGTTTCCACTGCTCCAAGGCTTTCCGCCAGTTTTGCAAGTTTTACAGAATTCATCACAATTTTTCCTGCGGGAATGCCGCCGGTCAATTCAAAAGAAATCATACCACTGGATCCGGACATTTGTTTTTTTGCCGTTTCATGGGCTGGATGGGATGGGAGTCCCGGATAAGTGACTGATAAAACTTTCGGGTGAGCTTCTAAATACTCCGCAACAGTCTGCGCATTGGAATCATGCTTTTTCATCCGTAGATCAAGCGTTTTGATTCCCAGGATTGTGAGCCAGCAATCGAAGGGGCCTGGCACAGCACCAATGGATTTTTGGACGAATTTCAATTGGTCAAATAAATCTTCCTGATTGGTGATAACCACACCGCCAATAAGCTGGTTATGTCCACTTAAATATTTTGTTGTGCTGTGCATAACCAGGTCTGCGCCAAATTCCAATGGTCGTAAAAAAACCGGTGTGGCAAAAGTGGAATCCACCCCAAAAAGGATGTTATGTTTTTTTGCAATATTCCCCACCGCTTCTAAATCAGTGATTTTCAAGAGTGGATTCGTAGGCGTTTCTATCCAAATTAATTTTGTATTCGATTGAATTGCATTTTCAATATTGGCGGAATTGGAAGAATCCACATAGGTGAAATGAAGATCATAATTCACCAGAATTTGGTTGAAATGCCGGGATACGCCACCATAAACATCATCAGAGCAAATTACGTGATCACCGGCTTTCAAGAGTCTCATACAACTATCTACAGCCGACATGCCGCTGGCGAATGCTATACCAAATTTTCCACCATCGAGAATGGCTAATATTTCTTCCATCACTTGTCGTGTGGGGTTGGATGATCGGGTATAATCAAATCCTTTATCCTTGCCCACTTCTTCAAGAACGTAGGTGGCTGTTTGGTATAGAGGCGGTA
>CAZCHA010000001.1:0-40450 GCA_964498175.1 uncultured bacterium | reverse complement strand
ATTTCTTGGGCATTTTAATGGAATTTTTTTCTTTTTTCATGGCAATTTGTAATGACTCTGGTAAGGTTGTCTTATTTCCAATGATGGGTTCAATCACATCTGCAAATTTCCCCGGATGCGCCGTAGATAAAACAACACCCTTTGTTTTAGAATTTGTTTCATTTCTATATTTAGTTAATCCCAAAACACCAACTGCGGTGTGTGGATCAATCAAATAGCCAAACTCATTTTGCATATTTCGAATAGATTCTTTTGTATCTTTATCAGGAAAGCTCCAACTGGAAATATCCACCTTTACTTGATTTACATCATCATGAAACAAGTTTTGAATTCGATCTAAATTACTGGGAACACCCACATCCATTGCATTGGATATTGTTTGTACAGCATCTTGATGTTGAATTGTACCACTGCTTAAAAAGTTTGGAAAAGTATCATTTGCATTCGTAGCAGCAATAAATTTCTCAACTGGAACGCCCATTCGGTTTGCCAATAGTCCACCGGTTAAATTCCCAAAATTCCCACTGGGGACACTGAAAATGATAGGTTTGTTTTCAGCACATAGTTTCCATGCCCATGAATAGTAAACAGACTGTGGGAGAAGGCGAGCCATATTTATCGAATTAGCAGAACTTAAAGATAAACGATTTTGCAAATCGATATCTTGAAAAGCAGCTTTAACCATTCGTTGGCAATCATCAAAGGAGCCGTCTATTTCCAAAGCTGTAATATTTCCGCCTAAAGTTGTAAGTTGGTTTTCCTGGATAGCACTTACTCGATTGGAAGGATAAAGAATAATAACGTTAATGCCATCTACGTTAAAAAAACCGTTTGCAACGGCACTTCCCGTATCACCGGATGTAGCTACTAAAATGGTTAGCTCATCATCTTTATTTTCAAGAAAATAAGACATGGTCCGAGCCATGAACCGGGCAGCAAAATCCTTGAAGGCGAATGTAGGTCCATGGAATAATTCCAGTACAGAATCGGTTTTATTTAATTCCTTAATTCGCAGAGGAAAATCAAATGCCAATTCACAAATGTTAATTAGTTGAGCGTGTGTTAAATCATCTTTCGTGAATGGGTGAATCATACCAACAGCTAATTCAGGGTAGCTTAAATCAGATTTAAAAAAGTCAATCCCTAAGTGAGGAATAGTCTCGGGCATATAAAGGCCACCGTCCGGTGCTAATCCATGGAACAGTGCATCCTTGAATCCGACGGAAATAGAGTTGCCTTTTGTACTGTAAAAGCGCAAGTATCAGTCCAATATTTCCGGTGGTTTTGTATGAATAGGTGTACTGTAGGCTATGCTCTTAAGTCCCGCTTTATTAAATGTATCCACCATAGTTGCCCCGATTTGTTTTGCTATTTCCAATGAATTGGATAAAGCGAAAAGAGCAGGCCCAGAGCCAGAGATTCCGCAGCCGATTGCTCCGGCATCCATTGCGGATTGTCGAACAGAGTGGTAACCGGGGATGAGTTCTGCTCGAATTGGTTCAGCGAAAAGGTCCACCATGGAACGGCCTAAGAGATCAAAATCAGATTCATGAAGGCCCAAAGTAAAACCCGCCAGGTTTCCGGCCTGTTCAACTGCAGATTTTAAAGGCACCCGTTTAGGTAGCAAACGCCGTGCGTCCAGAGTATTCACGATAAAATCAGGTAATACGGCTGTACTGAATAAACTTTTTGGTACCGGCAAATTCAGAATATCTAAAGGTTCATAACTGCGAATCAGGATGATTCCACCGAAAAGTGCCGGCGCAATATTATCGGCATGAAATCCACCCGATGCCACGGCTTCTCCTGCCATGCCATGAACCAGTAATTCACTATTTTTGAGTGGTTTATCCAATAATTCATTCACACCCACAACAGCCGCCGCCGCACTGGCAGAACTGGAACCAATCCCGCTTCCCGGGGGAATCCCTTTTTCAATATGAACCTTAAATCCCTGTTTCCTTCCCAAAGTATCAAGAAGAGATAAAATGGCTTTTCCCGCAGTATTGTTTTCAGCATCAACCGGAATAGATTCATATTTTATTCCGGACATTGAAATTTCTATCCCGGACTGATTCTGTTTTTCAATCGTAACAATATCGCCGGGTTTTGTAATGGCATAACCAATACAATCAAAACCGCAAGATACGTTAGCTACTGAAGCTGTTGCCCGGACTCGAATCGAATTATTCAACATGGATAAATCCTTTTTGAGCCAATAATTCTGCCATAAGAATCGCACCACCAGCAGCGCCACGAACTGTATTATGTGACAATCCAATAAATCGAATATTAAAAAATGTATCATCCGTTATTCGCCCTACAGTTACAGCCATGCCATTCCCGACATCTCGATCTAATTTGGGTTGGGGACGATCTATTTCATTCAAAACGATAATAGGTGTCTTTGGCGCTGATGGCAGATGCAATGATTGTGGCTCTGCTGTAAATGAAGATATAATTGATTTGAATTCACCTAGAGTAGGGACAACATCACCAAATCCAATATGCACTACAGCTGTATGTCCATCCACTACTGGCACACGTGTACATACTGCATTTATATTTATTCCCATGGATTGTTCAATACCGTTTTCCGTCACTTCCCCAAATATTTTTAATGGTTCTTTTTCTGTCTTTTCTTCTTCTCCGCCAATATATGGCACCACATTCTCTTTTAAATCTGGATTGGTTAATGCTTTGTAGCCGGCACCTGACAATGCCTGAAGGGTAGTCACTTGTACGCGATCCACCGGAAACCCTGCTTGTTTTAATGCTTCTAATACAACAATATAGGATTGAATTGAACAATTAGGTTTTACTGCTACAAACCCAGAACCTGGTAAATTTCGGTTCCTTTGTTGAATGGGAATCACGTCTGCATGATGGGCGTTTATTTCAGGAATGATCATAGGTACATCAGGGGTTTGACGATTTGCAGAACTGGTGGAAATAACAGCATATCCTTTTTGGGCATACCGAAATTCAAAATCACGTGTGTCTTGTTTTTCTTGCAAGTCTAGCGTAGAAAATACACAGGTTACATTCTCGGGCATCGATTCAAAATCATGCACATTCCGAACAATTAAGCCAGAAATGGCATCAGGTATTGGCGTTTCCATAACCCATTTGCTATCCGTTGCTTCCCTATATGTTTTTCCGGAGGAACGCTCTGAAGCGGCCACATCTATAACGTGAAACCATGGATGGTTTTCTAATAATCGTAAGCAATTTTGCCCAACCATTCCGGTAGCACCCAAAACACTTACTTTAATATTTTTTTCTACTGACATTTTAAAATATCTCCTAAAACACCAGCAGCTGTGACTTCAGCTCCGGCGCCATGTCCTTTTATAATCATGGGTGTATCTTTATATCTTTTGGTTGTAAACACAATAAAATTTTCTCGTCCATTTTGATGATAAAAAGGGTTTTTAATTCCTACTGCTTTCAATTCCACTGTTGCATTTTGGCCATTCCAGGTGGCTATATATCGTAGCACCTTATCCTCCCGGGAAGCTGAAGTATACATGTTTAAAAATTGGTCATCATTTTTAGATAATCGCTCTAAAAATTCGTCAATGGAAAGTGTCGGCTCCAGATTTTCTGGAATCAAGCTTTGAATAGATACATCTTCAAGCTCTAGTTTTGCACCAGTCTCTCGTGCTAAAATGAGAATTTTTCTTCCCACGTCCACACCATTTAAGTCATCTCTCGGATCCGGTTCAGTGTATCCGCTTTCCCGAGCACTTTTTACTAATTCACTAAAAGGAATAGAACCATCAAATTGGCTGAATAAATAGCTTAACGTTCCAGATATAGTTCCTTTAATCTTTTCAACTGTATCGCCTGTGTTTAATAAAGTTTGTAATGTTTCAATAATGGGGAGCCCTGCGCCAACATTTGTTTCATATTTAAATAGAGTACCACCGGCTTTTGAATTTTCACGAATCGAATTATAATAATCCTGATTCATGGCATTGGCCAGTTTGCTAGCAGTTACAACAGAAATTCCTTTTTTAAGAATATTTGCCGTTTTTTCTGCAATTGCTGGTGATGATGTTACATCCACAAATACAGCGTTCAGAGATTGGGATGCGGAAGAAATAAATGATTCCAAATCAACTGTATCGCCATTTGCTAATTCTTCCACATAATGTTGGGAATCTAATCCATTTGGATTCAAAATCATTTTTCGGCTATTCATTATACCGCATATATTTATGGAATTATTGTCTTGGATTAACCTTATTAAATCTGAACCAACCAAACCAACCCCAGCGATAAATACATTAATAATAGTATTGTCTGAAAAAATATATTGATGCAAAGATCGAACGGCTGATTTGACTCCATCATTTTTAATAATGAAGGATATGTTTCTTTCCGAAGATCCTTGAGCAATAGCTATCACATTCACATTCTGTTCGCCTAGGACGCTAAATAATTTTCCGGCAATTCCAGGTGTATGGCGCATTCCTTCACCAACAACAGCAATGAGAGAAAGATCATTCTCAATTTTAATAGAATCGATAAAATGATTTTCCAGTTCAAATAAAAATTCTTCTTTCAAAATAGATTCAGCTAAATCAACTTCTGCAGGTTGGATGGCAAAACAAATGGAATGTTCGCTAAACACTTGAGATACAAGAATAATATTTATTTTCTTTTTGGCCAATGAATCAAATACCCGACCAATCACTCCAAAACGCCCCACCATACCGGCTCCTTGGAATCGGATTAGGGAAATATTATACAAAGATGAAATACCCACGGCAAAATGATCATCCCTTAAACGATCCTGTGTAATAGCCGTCCCTGGATTGTCCGGTTCAAATGTATTTTTTATACGGATGGGAATAGATTTATATAAAGCAGGAATCATGGTGGGGGGGAAAATGACTTTTGCCCCGGCATGAGCCAGTTCCATGGCTTCTTCATACGTAATATGAGAAATGGTTTTTGCATCAAAAACCACATTGGGGTCCGCAGACAAAATACCGTTTACATCAGTCCAGATTTCTATTTCTTTTACATCTAAAGCAGCACCAAAAATGGATGCGGTATAGTCTGAACCACTCCTTCCAAAAGTTGTCGTTTCTCCTGATTCAGTGGCACCAATGAATCCAGTAATTATCCTTGTTTTTGATTCATCTTTCCATTCATTGCGAATATTATTGTAAGATTTTTGATAATGAACAAATGCGCTTCCGAAATGATCATCTGTTAAAATAACTTTTCGCGCATCCAAATATGCTGCATTTATTCCTTTTTCAATACACGCTTCCGTAATAATATTTGCAGATAATCGTTCACCAACACTTAGTGCCGCATCTTTTAATTGTGGTGTACACTTTTTCTGGTTGGCAATTGTGCTTAATGTAACACCTAATTCATTTTCTATTTTTTGAATAGTGCTAAACAATAATTCTTTTTCGAGATGGAGATCATGAATGGTTTGCCGATGTCTATCGAATAATAATTGCATTTCATTATTATAATCAGTACCCCGTTCCGCACATGCGATTAATTGAATGAGTTGATTCGTAACGCCACCAAATGCAGATACAACTACACCGCATGGATGTTCAGACAAAATGAGCTGCACCACCTGTTCAATTCGTTTAGTCGTTTTTACGGATGATCCGCCAAATTTGAGAATTTTCATATTAATACTAATTAAGTACGTTTATAAATGGGTAAAATTGACTAATAAAATTAATGATATTATTAGAGAATAGTAAAAAAGTAAATCTTATTATTGATATCACTAAAATTTATTCATAAAATTGATCATGGAATTACAAAATATCTTATGGCGGAAGCGCCCTAATAAAATGATTCAGTTTAACACTTTGATTAATAACAATAATAATATGAGTGGGGGCGAAGCTTTGTAACCATAAGGTTAAGCTTTAATAAAAACCCCCAAGAATTTCAATTCTTGGGGGTTTTTTTTTATATCAAATAAAAGGAAGAAAAAATTATGTGTGGCATATTTTTATACAAAGGGCAAAAACAAGATTGGGATTCATTGGAAAATGATATTAACCGGATCGGTTATCGTGGCCCCGATAATACACACCATGAAATGATTGGAAATGATGTGTTATTTGCGTTCCATCGATTAGCAATTATGGGTACAACAGAAATGGGTGATCAACCCATGAAACATCCAAATGATGCTTCACTCACTCTGATCTGTAATGGCGAAATTTATAATTATAAAGATCTGGCTGACAAATATGGTTTCAATTTGGTGACCGGTTCAGATTGTGAAATCATTTTGCTGATGTTTAAAAAATTTGGTATTGATAAAACTGTGAAAGAATTAGATGGTGTATTCATGTTTGTAATACACGAAACAAATACTGGCCTACTTTTCGCTGGGCGGGACCCCATGGGTGTCCGACCAGGATTTATGGGCAGAGATGGAAATGAGCTTATGATTGCATCAGAAATAAAGCCCATGGTGAATCATTGTTCAGAAATTATACCATTCTCTCCAGGGAATTGGTGGTGCTCCGACGCCCCAGATAGATTCAACCCTTATTTCCATTATAATGGTACCAAAATTCAGGAACACAATGAAGAAGAAATTTGCGATAAAATTCGGTCTTTATTAATAGATGCAGTGAAGAAACGGCTCATGACAGAACGTGAGATTGGGTGTCTCTTATCCGGCGGATTGGATTCTAGTTTAATTTGTGCCTTGGTAAATAAGTATTATGAAGGACCAAAACTCAATTCATTTTCTATTGGACTTCCGGGGAGCATTGATCTTGAATATGCACAAACCGTGGCGGATTATTTGGACACAAAACATCATCCAATCGAAGTATCTGAGGATGAATTTTTAGATGCTATTGAAACAGTTATTTATAATATTGAATCTTATGATACTACAACAGTTAGGGCTAGTGTGGGCAATTATCTAGTTTCAAAATACATATCAGAAAACTCTGATTGTAAAGTGATTTTTAATGGTGATGGTGCCGATGAAGTCTGTTGCGGTTATGTGTATTTAAAGAATGCTCCAACATCAAAAGATCTACAAAAGGAAAGTGAAAAACTGGTAGAAGAGATTCACTATTTTGATGTGCTGCGGTCCGATCGGAGTATTAGTTCAAACGGATTGGAAGCGCGGACGCCATTTTTAGATAAAGCTTTTGTGAAATATTACCTATCTATTCCTCCAGAATTAAAATCATTTGATGGCATAAACCGGTTGGAAAAATATTTACTCAGACAAGCATTCGAAGGCCAAGAAATCTTGCCTGACGAAGTATTATGGCGACGAAAATGTGCATTTTCTGATGGCGTCAGTGCCAAGAAGAAATCTTGGCATCATATTATTCAAGCATATGTTGACAAAAAAATATCTGATAATGAATTTCAACAAAAAAGCAAAACGATTAGCCACTGTACACCTGTTTTAAAAGAGAGCTATTACTACCGAAAAGTTTTTGATTCTTATTTTGGAGAGAATGAAAAATTAATCCCACACTTTTGGATGCCTAAATGGACGGACGTGATAGATCCATCTGCACGGGAATTACAAGATTATCGGGAGTAATTGATTTTAAAGTGTAATTCAATGAAAAATATATTGTACAAACTTTTATTCTCCTGTAAAATCGCGCCCAATATCTCCAGCAATGGAGAATAAGGTTAGCTAAAATGAATAATCAATACAAATTACAAAATACACAGATAGCAAATGCACCATTTGCTCTTGGTGTTGACATTAATCTCCTTCAGATTAATAATCTACTTATTGATTTATTGATTCTAGTGATTATTGGACTCGCCGTCCAAATCGCCTGACAGATTATTTAAAAAATATGGTAGGTGAAGATGACGGCGGAGACAAATTCCTCCCCAACAATTCCTATACCCTGCCTGTATATATATTCTGAACGATTTGGTAAACGTGTTTCCATTAAAATTAAAAAATGAGAACAGAAATGAGATCAGATACAATAAAAAAAGGATTTGAACATGCACCGCACCGCAGCCTCTTACGTGCGACAGGTGTTATACAAGAAGAGTCTGACTTTGAGCGACCGTTCATTGGGATTGCTAATTCTTATATTGATCTGATTCCTGGCCATGTCCATCTACAAGAATTTGGTAAAGTTGCTAAACAGGCTATTCGCGATGCTGGCGGTATACCATTTGAATTCAATACCATCGGTGTAGATGATGGAATCGCCATGGGGCATATTGGAATGCGATATTCCTTACCCAGTCGAGAATTGATTGCGGATTCGGTAGAAACAGTCGCAGAGGCCCATCGTTTGGATGGCCTCTTATGCATTACCAATTGTGATAAAATTGTTCCCGGTATGCTTATGGGGGCTGTTCGTATAAATATTCCAACTGTCTTTGTTTCTGGTGGTCCCATGAAAGCGGGAGAAGTAGATGGAAAAAAAGTTGACTTGATTTCAGTATTTGAAGGCGTGGGTAAGGTTGAGGCCGGTACAATTTCTGAACAAGAATTAACAGAAATTGAAAAGGAAGGATGCCCCACTTGTGGCTCTTGCTCCGGAATGTTCACTGCAAATTCAATGAATTGCCTTATGGAAGCACTGGGTATTGCGTTACCTGGGAATGGTTCTATTCTGGCGGTTGATGAAGGTCGCCTTGAACTTGTTAAACAAGCTGGAGAAAAAATATTAAATATGGTAAACCATGATGTAAAACCACGAGACATCATTACCAAAGAATCTATCCGAAACGCATTTGCTCTCGATATGGCCATGGGTGGGAGTACAAATACTGTCCTACATACTTTAGCAATTGCACACGAAGCTAATATTGATTTTGACCTACTAGAATTAAATGAAATTTCAAAGAATACACCTTACCTATGTAAGGTGAGCCCCGCCACCCCGGATGTCCATATGGAAGATGTGGATCGTGCTGGTGGCATTTCTGCAATATTAAATGAGTTGTCAAAAAAGGATCATGTTTTAAGATTGGATCTTCCAACCATAACAGGCCAAAGTCTTGGTGAAAATATTGCAGCGGCTCACTCTAAAGATGAGTCCATCATTCGAAGTATAAACTCTCCCTATTCTCAGCAAGGCGGATTAGCTGCATTGTTCGGAAATCTAGCTCCTAATGGATCCATTGTAAAAACTGCAGCAGTAGATTCTAAAATGCTTGTTCATTCAGGACCGGCACGTATTTATGACTCTCAGGAAACAGCGCTCTCAGGCATTATGAATCATGAAGTGCAACCAGGAGATGTGGTTGTTATTCGTTATGAAGGCCCTAAAGGGGGGCCGGGTATGCCAGAAATGTTATCACCAACCAGTGCAATTATGGGAATGGGATTAGGAGATAAGGTTGCACTCATTACTGATGGGCGTTTTTCTGGAGGAACACGTGGTGCTTGCATCGGTCATATATCACCGGAAGCAGCAGAAAGAGGACCTATCGCGGCATTAGAAAACGGGGATACTATTCATGTGAACATTCCGGACAAAAGTTTGAACGCTGAACTAACTGATGAAGAAATCCAGTCCAGACTGGATACGCTTTCGGAATTTAAACCAAAAATAACAAATGGATATTTAGGCCGATATGCCAGAATGGTTACATCTGCAAATACCGGTGCTGTATTAGAATAAATGAGATATAATATGAAGAAAAGAATATTAACAGGTGCAGAAATAATTTGGGAATGTATTATTCGGGAAAATATTGATGTTGTTTTCGGATATCCTGGTGGTGCGATTTTACCAGCTTATGATGCACTTAATAAGTATCGTGATAAAATCCATCATGTGTTAGTTCGGCATGAACAGGGTGCTACTCACATGGCGGATGGCTATGCACGAGCCAGTGGCAAAGTAGGTGTAGCTATGGCAACATCTGGACCAGGTGCGACTAATATGGTTACGGGCCTTGCAACTGCAAAATTGGATTCTATCCCAATAGTGTGTATCACAGGGCAGGTCCCGAAAGCAGCCATTGGTACTGATGCCTTTCAGGAAGTTGATATTTCTGGTACTGTTTTACCGGTAACAAAATATAGCTACCTTGTTATGGATCTCTACGATTTAGCTTCCACGATAAAAGAAGCTTTTGCCGTGGCACGTTCTGGCCGGCCAGGACCTGTGTTAATTGATATACCTAAAGATGTCCAGAATGATACAATTGAATTTGTCTACCCAGATGAACCTGTCAGACTACCTGGAAATAATCTTCCTATAGAAGCATCTGAAAAAAACATACAGGATGCTGCAAGCCTAATTAACAATGCAAAGAAACCAGTAATACTTGCAGGACATGGGATTCTCCTGTCTGGTGCTTCTCAGGAAATAATTCAATTAGCCGAAATAGCTTCCATACCAATTGGATGGACATTATTGGGTGCAGGGAGCGTCCCTGCAAGCCACCCCCTGAATATGGGAATGATGGGTATGCATGGAGAATTTGCAGTAAATAATGCTATTCAAGATGCGGACCTTTTGATCGCCTGCGGAATGCGTTTTGATGACAGAGTTACAGGAAATATTAAAACCTATTCTCCTGATTCCAAAAAGATTCACATAGATATTGATCCATCTGAGATCAATAAAAATGTTCCTGTTGATGTAGGAATTTCCTGTGACTTGCGTACTGCAATGACACAATTATTACCCCACATTAGTAAAAAGCAAAATATTAAATGGATCAAAACAATTTCTGGATGGCAAAATGAATCTTTAGGAAGAGATATTATTAATGTCCAAACTGATACACTTTATGGTGCTCAGGTTATTCGCGATATCTGGAAGGAGACAAATGGAGATGCACTCATTGTTACCGATGTGGGCCAACACCAGATGCTGGAGGCACAATACTATGAACATGAAGAGCCTAATACACTTTTGACTTCTGGCGGTTTGGGGACAATGGGTTACAGTTTGCCAGCAGCTATTGGTGCCAGTTTTACCAGACAAAATAAAGATATTTGGGTGATTGTCGGCGATGGCAGTATCCAGATGACTATTACAGAGTTAGCCACGGCCGTTCAGGAAAATGCCAATATAAAGATTGCCATCATAAACAATGGTTATCTGGGTATGGTCCGTCAATGGCAGCAACTATTTTATGATGCTCGCTATGCGGAAACACCCATCAGTAGTCCTGATTATTTAAAGATTGCTGAAGCTTATGGCCTATCAGGGTACCGGGTAAATAAGAGAAAAGAGATCTCTGGAGTTATCAAGAAGGTTAAGAAAATCAATGGACCTGTATTGGTGGAATTCGTGGTAGAGCAACATGATATGGTTTATCCAATGGTTCCCGCAGGTGCTGACTTGAATGCCATGATATCCCGACCAAAGAATAAACAATTTCAAGAAGTATAACAATAGGAGAACCCCTTGCTATGAAACAAACATTAATCGTTTTTGTTCAGGATGAACCTGGCGTTTTGAATAGAATATCAAGTCATATTCGGAGACGAAATTTTAATATAGAAAGCCTGATTGCCGGCAGGACGGAAAGAAAAGATATCACCCGTATGACTGTCGTTTTGAACGAACCAGACAAAACCAAGCAACGCACTGTTGTCAACAGTCTTAAAGAGCTTATTGATGTTTATGACGTAATTGATGCTACAGAAATCGACAGCCATATTCGCGAATATGCCCTGGTCAAGGTTGCCCTAAAAAAAGATGACCTTGATGAAGTCAATAAAATTGTTAAATCGGTTCATGGAAAAATAATTGATGGTACTGATGATGCGACAATCTTTGAATTAACCGGCTATGAAAAAGAAGTAGAATCTGTTATTAAAGCGCTGGAAAAATATGATATCCTTGAGATTGTTCGTTCCGGCAAGGTGGCTATGGTTGCAGGAAATTCTTCGAAAAATCAGCCAGAGTTGACTAAATCAGAGCCGAACTGGACTACTTCTCGGATTCTGGAATCCTATTAACAAGAGTTGGTATTAATCAAATGGAGAAACAATGAAAGAATTGAACATTAATGGGTATACTGAAACAATTATTGAACGATCGGATTATCCCCGGGAGAAATGCAAATCCATTTTAGAAAATGAAGTAACAGCCATTTTAGGCTATGGTCCTCAAGGTTATGGTCAAGGAATGAATATGCGGGATCAAGGATTTAATGTAATCCTTGGATTGCGACGTGGCTCCAGTTGGAAAAAAGCAGTGAAAGATGGTTGGGTAGAAGGCGAAAATCTGTTTGAAATTGCTGAAGCGGTTCAACGCGGCACCATCATTCAGTTTCTATTATCAGATGCTGGGCAAATACAGGCTTGGCCAACGGTCAAAGAGAATTTGAGTGAAGGAAATGCTCTTTATTTTTCACATGGATTCGGTGTTGTTTTCCATGAAGACACGGGTATTATTCCACCGGATAATGTAGATGTTATTCTCGTTGCACCAAAAGGAAGTGGGTTAACAGTGCGTACTCATTTCAAGGCAGGCCGAGGGATTAATTCTTCATTTGCAATTCACCAGAATTTCACAGGAAGTGCAAAAGAGCGATGTGTCGCTACAGCATTTGCTATTGGTTCCGGACATTTGTTTGAAACCACTTTTGAAAAGGAAGTCCATAGTGACTTAACTGGGGAACGATGTGTATTAATGGGCCTCCTTCAGGGTGCGTTTTTAGCACAATATGAAGTCTTACGCGAGCATGGACATTCCCCGTCCGAAGCTTATAATGAGACTATTGAAGAAGCGTTACAAAGCCTTTATCCACTTGTTGCAGAAAATGGAATGGACTGGATGTATGCCAATTGTTCAACAACCGCACAGCGGGGGGCTTTGGACTGGGCACCAAAATTTCGGGATACCTTAAAGCCAGTTATTGAAGAATGCTATCAAAAAGTGTTGAGTGGCGAAGAAGCACGGCGTTCCATTGAATCAAATTCAAAATCTGATTATCGCGTAGGATTGGAAGAAGAATTAGCAGAAGTTAACAATCAGGAAATGTGGATTGCCGGGAAACAGCTCCGTCAGCTTCGTCCTGAAAATCTATAGATTTTTGAAATTCTTGATATGAAAACCTTCAAAATAACTACACTTCCCGGAGACGGGATAGGTCCGGAAGTGATGAATGCTGCCTTGGCTGTATTAGATTTAGTTGGTAGTGAATATGGCTTGAATTTTGAAATCAAATCAGAATTAGCCGGAGGCGCATCTCTTGATCAGTTTAACCAACCCATTACCGAATCTGCACTCCAGTCCTGTCTAGAATCTGATGCAGTACTTCTAGGTGCTGTGGGTGGTCCTAAATGGGATAACCTTCCCCAAGAGAAAAAACCTGAAAAGGGATTATTGAAACTCCGTGAAGCGCTTGGTCTTTTTTCCAATCTTCGTCCAGCAAAAATTTTCGCGCCTCTTGCAGATGCATCATCTTTAAAAAAAAATGTTATCGTTGGATCTGATGTTATGGTTGTCAGGGAACTGACCGGTGGAATTTACTTCGGTGAACCCCGTGGACATGATAAACGTGAAGGATTTAATACATTACGATATAAAAAATATGAAGTTGAACGCATTGCCAAAGTTGCATTTGAATTAGCTCGAAAACGAAATGGGCACGTTACATCGGTTGACAAAGCTAATGTTCTAGATAGTTCACAATTCTGGAGGGATATAGTCCATGAAGTCCATAAAGATTATCCGGATGTCCCATTATCAGATATGTATGTGGATAATGCAGCTATGCAACTGGTTCGTGATCCCAAACAATTTGATGTGATTGTAACCCAAAATTTATTTGGAGATATTTTAAGTGATATTACTGCCATGATTACGGGCAGTCTTGGGATGTTGCCATCCGCTAGTATCGGAGAAAAACACGCCATGTACGAACCTGTTCATGGCACCGCCCCGGAGATTGCTGGACAAAATAAGGCAAATCCAATTGCTATGATATGTTCTGTAGCTATGATGATAGAAATCACATTAAACCAACCGAAAGCAGCGCATCGATTAAATAACGCTATTGAATCTGTTTTAGAAAATGGAATTAAAACGATCGATATTGCTTCTCCAGGTTCAACAATTGTAACAACTGACGGAATGAGAGATGAAATAATTCATGCGTTTCAACAAACGGATAAGTCTATTTTAGATTCTCGTGAACTTGTAAGGGAATAAGAATGAGTGAAAAAATAATTATTTTTGATACCACGTTACGTGATGGTGAACAAGCACCAGGCGCATCTTTGAATGTGTTTGAAAAAGTAGAAATTGCAAAACAGCTTGAACGATTAAATGTGGATGTGATTGAAGCAGGGTTCCCCGTATCATCTCAAGGTCAATTTGAAGCGGTTCAGCGAATTGCAGATTCTGTGAATGCGATTATCACTGGATTGGCCCGGACGATTGATGGAGATATTGATGCCTGTCACAAATCATTAAAAGGGGCTGAACGTTCTCGAATTCACACCTTTATTGGGACATCTGATATTCATATTAATGGAAAATTTGAATCATCTCGCTACGGAAAATCCCTACCGGAAAAACAAGCTACTATTTTGAAGATGGCTACCGATGCAGTTCAGTATGCAAAAACATTTACAGATGATGTGGAATTTTCTGCGGAAGATGCCGGTCGTACAGATATTGGCTATTTATGCGAAATTATTGAAGCGGTTATTGATGCTGGTGCAACCACTGTCAATATTCCTGATACGACCGGATATACAATGCCTGAAGAATTCGGCACAAAGATCGCAGAATTAAAATCTCGCGTAAGAAATATAGATCAAGCGGTGATTAGTGTTCACTGTCATAATGATCTTGGGTTAGCTGTGGCGAATTCACTTTTTGCTGTGGCTAATGGTGCCCGGCAGGTTGAATGTACCATCAATGGAATTGGTGAACGTGCCGGTAATGCCAGTATGGAAGAATTTGTCATGTCGTTGAATGTTCGTTCAAATTTTTGGAATTTTCATACAGGTATCAATACAGAAGAAATTTACAATGCCAGCAGAATGGTTTCTGGTTTTACAGGGATACTTGTACAACCGAACAAGGCTATTGTTGGCGAAAATGCATTTGCCCATGAGTCTGGTATCCATCAGGATGGAATGCTGAAAAACAGAGATACTTATGAAATTATGACGCCAGAATCTGTTGGAATAGTGAATAATAAAATCGTTTTGGGTCGTCATTCCGGCCGCCATGGATTAACATCTAGATTGAAAGCGTTAGGTTATGAAATTAGCGATGAAAAAATTGGAAATATTTACGAACGCTTTGTCCTCCTGGCTGATAAGAAAAAAGAAATATTTGATGAAGATTTAAGAGTTTTAATGGGAGATGAAGCCAAAAGTGAAATTGGATTTTATACTTTGGATTATCTTCATGTTAATTTAGGAACCACTACCATTGCCACTGCAACGGTTCGTATTAAAACAGAAGAAAAAATGCATGAGGAATCAGCAACAGGAGATGGCCCGGTTGATGCCTGTTTCCGTGCTATTAATCGTGCCATAAATTTTCAAGAAATGTCAAAGTTGGAGCATTACCAAGTCAGATCTGTTACAGCTGGGAAGGGCGCCCAAGGTGAAGTAACTGTACGAATAAAAATTCAAGATAGCGCTTATTCTGGAAAAGGCGTTTCAACTGATACAATTCGTGCCAGTGCAAAAGCATATTTACAAGCGCTCAATCATTATGAATCCTTGAAAAATATGGAAAACGTCTTTGAAGAAATCACTGAAACTGTATAAAGCATGAATGGAAAAACATTATTTGACAAGCTATGGGAGAGTCACCTTGTTCGTGAGAATGAAGATGGGACAAGCCTATTGTATATTGATCGGCAACTTATTCATGAGGTGACATCACCGCAAGCATTTGATGGAATGCGTTTGACAAATCGTTCCTTGTGGCGAACCGAAGCAAATGTGGCAGTTCCGGATCATAATATTCCAACCAAAGATCGAGATAAAGGGATTGAAGATCCCGTATCAAAATTACAAGTGGATACACTAGATAAAAATTGCGATTCCTTTCAAATCAAAGAATTTAAAATGTCGGATCCAAATCAGGGCATCGTACATGTCATCGGCCCGGAGCAGGGATTGACACTTCCCGGTATGACTATCGTTTGTGGAGATTCTCACACATCAACTCACGGTGCTTTAGGTGCTTTGGCATTTGGAATTGGTACATCAGAAGTTGAGCATGTACTGGCTACCCAATGTTTGATTCAGCAAAAATCAAAAAATATGCTCATCAAAGTAGATGGTGAATTGAAACAAGACATCACTGCTAAAGATCTAATATTATTTATTATTGGAAAAATTGGTACAGCTGGGGGGACAGGCTATGCAATCGAATTTGGCGGCAATGCGATAAAAGCATTATCCATGGAAGGGCGAATGACAGTTTGCAATATGACCATTGAAGCTGGCGCGCGCGCCGGTTTAATCGCTGTGGATCAAACAACGTTGGACTATGTAAATGGAAAACCATTTTCTCCTAAAGGTGAATTATGGGAACAAGCTCATGAATATTGGCAGACTCTACAAAGTGATGAAGATGCTGTATTTGATAAAATAATTGCAATAAATGCAAATGATATAAATCCTATGGTTACTTGGGGAACATCACCTGAATTAGTTGTGGATGTTGAAGGTGAAATTCCTTTTTCAACTAATGGAAAATTTCAACCAGTATTGGATTATATGGGATTAGAAATGGGAAAGCCTATAAAAGATATTTTGTTGGATAAAATATTTATCGGGTCTTGTACAAATTCCAGAATTGAAGATTTAAGGGAAGCAGCAAAAGTAGTTGAAGGTAAAAAAATTGCTGATTCTATCAAATTGGCTATGGTTGTTCCTGGGTCTGGCCCTGTAAAAGACCAAGCTGAAAAGGAAGGGTTGGATAAGATATTCCTGGATGCAGGTTTTGAATGGCGGGAGCCCGGCTGTTCTATGTGTTTGGCTATGAATGCGGATCGTTTAGAATCAGGTGAACGCTGCGCATCAACATCGAACCGGAATTTTGAAGGTCGCCAAGGGCAAGGCGGGCGGACACATTTGGTGAGTCCTGCCATGGCCGCTGCTGCAGCAATTAAAGGCCACTTTGTTAATGTGACAACAAATTGGAATAATTAAGATGGAGAAATTTCAAACATTTACCGGTATTGTCGCACCATTAAACCGTGCCAATATTGATACTGATGCAATTATCCCAAAACAGTTTTTGAAATCTATTCATCGGACTGGTTTTGGTCCAAACTTATTTGATGAATGGCGGTACTTGGATCATGGTGAGCCAGGTCAGGATTGCAGCAACCGCCCCCTAAATCAAGATTTTGTTTTAAACCAGAATCGATATAAAAGTGCATCTGTTTTATTAACTCGTGAAAATTTTGGATGTGGTTCCAGCCGTGAGCATGCTCCTTGGGCTTTGGTAGATTATGGTTTCAAAACGATTATAGCAGAAAGTTTTGCAGACATTTTTTATAATAATTGTTTTAAAAATGGAATCCTACCAATAACGTTAGATGAGGATATTATTTTATCTCTTTTTAAAAAAACGGAGTCTAAACCTGGATTTACTTTGAAGGTGAATTTAGATGAGCAGTCATTAATTGATTCTTCCGGCAATAAATTATTTTTTAAACTGGAAAAATTCAGGAAAGATGCCTTATTGAAAGGGTTGGACGAAATTGGCCTGACCTTAGCCCATGAAGATGTGATAAGAGCATTTGAGGCAAATTACCAGAAAAAACATCCTTGGCTATTTACAACATGATAAATGAACAATTAAAAACGATTGAATTATTTGATACAACTCTTCGAGATGGGACTCAAGGTGAAGGCGTCAATTTATCCGTTGATGATAAGCTTCGAATTGCGGATAAATTAGATGACTTTGGGATTAATATATTGGAAGGAGGTTGGCCTGGTAGCAATCCACGTGATCAGGAGTTTTTCCAGAGATGCCATGAATTAAATCTGAAACAGGCACAAGTTTGCTCTTTTGGCTCTACAGCACGTTGGCCAGATAAAATAGAATCAGATCCTAACTTGAATGCTCTTTTAAAAGCTGAAACACCAATTATAACAATTTTTGGTAAAACTTGGCAACTTCATTCAAAAAAAGGGCTCAGTTTAAAAGAAGATGAAAATGCAGAACTGATAGAAAGATCGGTCGCCTTTTTGGTTAAGGAAGGGAAGCGTATCATCTTTGATGCGGAACATTTTTTTGATGGCTATAAAACATCTCCATCTTTTGCATTGAAGATGTTAGATGCAGCACAAAAAGGTGGTGCAGACACGTTAGTATTATGTGATACAAATGGTGGTTCTTTGCCAGAGTTTATTCAAAAAGCTACGGAAGCCGTAGTTAAAAAGTTTGAATCACAAATTGGTGTGCACGTTCATAATGATGGTGGCCTCGCAACAGCCAATACTTTGTCTGCGGTTATAGCAGGTGCTACTCATGTTCAAGGGACGATAAATGGTGTGGGTGAACGTTGCGGCAATGCAAACTTAGGGACAATTATACCCAATTTAATTTTAAAAATGAATCGCCAAATGCAATCAGAAATCGATTTAGAAAAGCTGACTTCTTTAACGCACTTCGTTTATGAATTAATGAATCTACACCCCGATGATCAGGCACCTTATGTAGGGAAATCGGCATTTGCTCATAAAGGTGGAATCCATGTAAGTGCCGTTATGAAAGATAGTAGAATGTATGAGCACATTGATCCCAAGAAAGTAGGGAGTCATCAACGTGTTCTTGTATCGGATCTTTCGGGTCAAAGTAATATTCGATTTAAAGCTGATGAGTTAAATGTTGAACTGAATGGTGATAAACAATTAACCAAAGATCTGGTGCATCAGATTAAATCATTGGAACATGATGGCTATCAATTTGAAGGCGCCGAAGCATCTTTTGAACTCATATTGCAAAAACGGAAAGGGTCATTTGTTCCCTTTTTTGAAGTATTGGAATCCCGGGTCAATGTGAATTATGATAAGCATGGGCAAAGCAATGCAGATGCTATGCTGAAAGTAAAAGTTGATGGTGAAATTGAACATACTGCGGCTGATGGCAATGGTCCAGTCAATGCACTGAATAATGCAATCAAGAAAGCATTGGTTAGATTTTTTCCTGAGCTAGAACAAATAAAACTCACGGATTATAAAGTTCGTGTTTTGAACGAGCAAGATGGTACCAGCGCAAAAGTTCGTGTATTAATAGAAAGCTCAGATGGGAATGAAAGTTGGTCAACTATTGGTGTGTCTGAAAATATCATTGAAGCCAGTTGGGAAGCATTAAGAGACAGTTTTAATTACCGGTTAATGAAAACTAAAATAAAACAAAAAGTCAATTTATTGGAAAAGAAAGAATAAATATTTTTCTTCGAAAACTACTCGTTTAACATCACATTGATTCGATCTGCAACATGTAAGTTGTATATATTGTCCAGATCCATAATATCCATGGCAGTGGGAATTAATTTTTTAAAAAACTGTATTTCATGATTCCAATTATTTACAATCCTTTTACCGATGGATGAATCAGTATGAAAAATATGGCTTCTTAAAAACCTTAAAACCAAACTCTGATCTTTTTTCTCCAAATTAACTTCATTTATAAAGTCTTTATTAATATAATTTTTTAGCTTTTTTTTCTTGGAGTAAACATAAGCAATACCTCCTGTCATACCGGCGCCAAAATTTTTCCCTATTTGCCCAAGAATAATGATCGTTCCCTGTGTCATGTATTCACACCCATGATTGCCGACCCCTTCTATTACACCTGATGCCCCACTATTTCTAACAGCGAATCTTTCTCCCCCTCTACCCGCAACAAACATTTGTCCTCCGGTTGCTCCATAGAGGGCTACATTGCCAATAACTGTATGGTCTGTATCTTGTCTACGAATTTTTTCCGGCATTCGAATAGTAATCAATCCTGAGGACATGCCTTTGCCCACATAATCATTGGCAATCCCTTTTAAACGAAGTTCTATGCCCTTGCTTAAAAATGCGCCAAAACTTTGTCCAGCTGTACCAAATAAACGGCACTGGATATTTCCTTTAAAATTATTTCTTCCGAATAGAAAAGAAATTTCACCGGAGATACGTGTACCGATTGCTCTATCCGTATTTTTTATATTTTTATAGACAACCGCATGACCATGGGTCAGCAGTTCTGATCGTATTTCATCGATAATTTCTTCATCGATGGTTTTTTTCTGCCTAACATCTGTATATTGCACTTTCATGTCAGATAGCAATGGTAAGCCATTTTTTGCATTTTTGTTTAATAGGATATCAAAATTAAGTCCGCGGCTTTTCATATATCCCTTATATGCACTGTTGATTTTTAATAAATCTGTCCGACCTATAATGGACTGTAAATGCACATAGCCCATTTGAGATAATTCTAATCTTAATTCCTGGGTAATCTTTTCCAGGTAATTACTAACGTTCTCTGCTTTTCCCTTGAATTTCTTCATAAACTTTTCATCATTTGTAGCAATGCCGGCAGGACAAGTATTTAAGTGACACTGCCTGGCCATGACACAACCCAAAGAAACCAGGGCTGCCGTACCAAAATCAAACTCCTCCGCACCAAGGATGGCCGCATTGATAATATCTCTGGCCCATTTAATTCCACCATCGACTCTAAGGATAACTCGATTACGAAGTCCATTTGCATGAAGAGCCTGGTGGGCTTCCACCAACCCATACTCCCAGGGAAAACCTGCGTGTTTTAATGAACCCAATGGACTTGCACCTGTACCTCCGTCTGCACCAGAGATCAAAACAATGTCCGCGCCGGCCTTTACAACCCCAGAAGCAATTGTACCAATACTTGGCTGGGCCACCAGTTTTACAGATACTTTCGCTCGTGGGTTTACCACTTTTAGATCATAAATCAATTGTTTGATATCTTCAATACTATAAATATCGTGGTGAGGTGGCGGGCTAATCAACGGCATGCCCGGAGTTGCGGACCTGGCAGAAGCAATTAAATTTGAAACTTTAAACCCAGGCAACTGACCCCCTTCACCTGGTTTTGCACCTTGTGCCATTTTTATTTGTATTTCGCGCGCTGCCGTGAGATACTCAACGTTGACCCCAAATCTTCCGCTTGCAATCTGTTTTATATAAGAATTCACATTTTTATCAGGGTTGGAGACATTGTAACGATCTTCCAGCTCACCTCCCTCGCCTGTATTGCTTCTGGCACCAACTAAAGCAAAACCTCTTGCAAGCTCTCGATGGGATTTTTCAGAAATTGCTCCAAACGAGATACCTCCTGAGCCCAATCGCTTGAGAATTGATTCTGGTGACTCCACCATATCAATATTGATAGAAGTTCTTTTACTTGCTATGGTGAAAAATTCTCTAATGTAAACTAAATCAATATCAGCGGATGGTTTTGAGGCCAATTTACCTGCTGATCCAGATTGTATTTTTTTAAAATTCGCAGGGTTAAACCCATGACGTTCCCCTTGCTTTCTGTACCTGTATAAACCCTTTTCACCCAATGCCATCTTTTCCTTTTCAAAAGCCATTTCATGACGTTTCAATAGTGAATCATGAACATGTTCAAGCTCAATTCCACCCAGGTAACTGGTCATGGTTGGAAAATAGGTTTTAGAAATTTTTGGACCCAAACCGATGGAATGCAGTAACATACTGCCATGGTAGCTGCTTATGGTGGATATTCCCATTTTGGACATGATCTTGAGTAATCCTTTTTCGAGTGCGTAACGATAATTACTCATTTTTTCTACCCAATCATCTTTTCTAAAATGTTCTCTGATGAGTTCATAAGCCATATAGGGATATACCGCACTGGCACCCAAAGCAATTAAAACTGCAATATGATGATCTTCAACAACATCACCGGCAATACAGAGGATTGAAACTTTGCTTCTTAACTTTTTTTCAACCAGATAATGATGTACGGAAGAAACGACCAGGGGCATTGGTACAGGCAGGGTGTTATACTTTAAACCTTCATCACTCAATAAAATAATTTTAGCACCCTCTTGTACTGCATTTGCACAATCATGATTGATCCGTTGAAGCTTTGAATTCAGGCTACCAGATTTTTTATATTGGCAAATAAATTTTTTGTGTGCAAACCATTTATGATGCCCATAGAGTTCTAATAGTTCATTTGGCGATAGGACAGGACTCGTTATTCTTATTGCGCCATCAAATGTCGGTGTAGTACTTAATAGGTTATCCTCGCTTCCCAAGTATTTAAATAAACTCATGACGGATCGTTCTCTGATTGAATCAATCGGCGGATTTGTAACTTGGGCAAACCACTGTTTAAAATAATCATAAAACCTGCGGTCGATTTGTGAAAATGCCGCCAGGGGTGTATCATCTCCCATAGATCCCAACGGTTCTCTTCTATTCGTAGCCATTGGAATTAAAAATTTAGTGATGTCTTCTTTTGACCATCCAAGTGCAATTCGTAAACGCTGATCAAATCCGTCTGCCGGCAATTCGAATTTTCCAAACTCATCGGAAGGTTTCTGTCTCTTTAAAACGTGCAGGTTATTTCTTAAAAGCTGGCCATAGGGCTTTTTTGATGCTTCTCTAATTTTCAATTCTTTATTTTTGGTGATAGTACCATCGCATAGAGACACACCAAATATTTCCTCGGATTTCATATGATGGTGTAGAACCAAGTTATCATCATCCACGTCAATAATGCCAGCTTCTGAGGCCATGATGACAAGATCATCTTTCGTAATGGTATACCTCAGAGGGCGCAAACCATTACGATCCATTTTAGCACCCACAAAATCACCATCGGTATAAACAACTGCAGCAGGGCCATCCCAGGGTTCTATAAAATTTTCATGGTACACAAAATAATCACGCATTTTTTTATTCATGTCTCGGTTATTGTAATATTTCTTGTTTTGATAATATGAATCCGGGATCATAATCATAACACTCTCAAAAATATCCCGACCGCTTCTTACCAAAAATTCCAATACATTGTCGAAACTTTTTGAATCACTTCCTTTATATTTTATAATTGGTTTCAGGTTATCTAAATCCGACCCCCAAAATTTTGATGAAATTGCATTTTCACGAGCTTTCATCCATAACCTGTTTCCTTTTATGGTATTGAATTCACCATTATGGGCAATCATTTGAAACGGCTGGGCCATGGCCCAGGTCGATCCTGTATTCGTAGAAAACCGCTCATGGAATAAAACCATTTTTACAATAAAATCTATATGGCGTAGATCAAGATAAAACTGATCGAGCTGTACTGATGCCATCAGGCCCTTATAGACAATTATTTTTGATGAGAAAGAACAGATATATGATCTTTTTCTTTTATTTAATATATGTTTCTCAATTATTTTTCTTAAAAGATATAATCTAGTCTCAATATTTCTCTTCCTGATTTTTTTACCAGAAACAATGAATTGCAATATCAGCGGTTTAGTTTTAGATGCGAGTTCACCTAAAGATTTCTTTTTTGTGGGAACAAGCCTAACCGCAAGTAAATCGAATCCCGACTTCTTTACATGAGCGTCAAATAATTCTTCCAGCCACTTCCGCTCATGTGCAGTTGTAAAAACCATAGCCACTGCCAAAATTTCTCCTCGGACAATGGACATATTAAACTCATTACGCAGGACAGTCTTGAAAAAGGTTATTGGCAAGTCTATGAGAATACCGGAACCATCACCCGATTTTCGATCATAGGATTTTGCACCACGGTGGGATAGTCGTTTTAATGCTTTTATAGCAAGGGGCAGAATTCGTTTCTCCGGTTTTCCAGATCGGGTTACAATGAACCCGATACCACAGGCATCGTGAAACATCTGTGGGTCAAATAATGGGTAAATTTTCTTTTCCTTATGCATCATTAATATATATTATCTATGATTATTATATATAGAATGGTAAATATATTAATTGAAAGTTAAATAATAAATAATAATATTAATATATATAATTATTTATATTAAAAATATTAATTATAGCTTGACATCAAATTGAATATAATTTAAAATTATACCATTATTTCATTATATAAATAAATAATTAATGAAAATATATATAAAATATTAAAAAAATAAGGATAAATTACATGTATAAAATAATAATATACGTTCTCATTGTAATAACAGGAATCACATCTCTTTTTGCGCAAGAGCAGGAAAATGGATCAACATGGGGTGTCTCATGTGATATCTATAACAGGTATGTCTGGAGAGGCGCAGATTTTGGCACCAGCCCATCCATCCAACCGGGATTAACCTATACAACGGGTAATCTAACTTTAGGGGCCTGGAGCGCTTGGCAGGTTAGTGGACAAGGCAGTGAGAATGATTTGTACGCAAGTTATTCTATTAGTGATTATTCCATCACAATAACTGACTATTATTTCCCCGGTGCTTCACCAGGTGGCAACTTTAACGAAACTGCTTCTGATACGGGCGCACATAACATTGAATTATCTTTCGGTGGGTCTTTTAGTGGCATTGGCCTAACAGCTGCAATGTTTGTTGTTGAGCCTGGATTTTATGGCGCATTCGTCCCTGATAAGGCACCAATGTCAAAATATATCAATATTTCTTATGGTCCCTTTATGCTGGGATTTGGAGATGGCGGGTATACAAGTGACGGAAAGTTTGCGCCGATTGAAGTTGGAGTTTCAGCGAGTAATGAAAAGTATAGCTGTTCTTGGATTTTAAATCCTGATAGTGGCCTGGCGTTTCTAGTTGTTGGTAAAAGTTTCTAAAATAAGTAAGGGGCATAAAAATGAAAAAAATTAGATTATTAGTTGGTTTGTATTTCATGAGTTTTTCTGTATTACTAGCTAATGGAGAGCCAACAGCTGCGGATGCTATATTTACTGTAAATAATACATGGATGCTGGTTGCAACATTTTTAGTATTTATAATGCATTTAGGATTTGCAAGCTTAGAGGCGGGGCTTACTCAGTCAAAAAATACAGTAAACATTCTTTTTAAAAATGTTTCTATCATTGCGATTGGTATTTTGACTTACGCCGTTTGCGGGTTTAACCTAATGTATCCAGGAGAATTCAATGGTTACTTTGGTTTTGCCGGTTTTGGTATAACTAATCCTATTGGCTCAGCAGGACTGATTGATTATGCTGGTGGAGCTTATACTTATTTTACAGATTTTATTTTTCAAGCTATGTTTGCAGCAACTGCTGCGACTATTGTATCTGGAGCAGTAGCAGAGAGGATAAAATTATCATCATTTCTGATATTTTCAACCGTATATGTAGCAATAATATATCCAGTTTCAGGATCTTGGAAGTGGGGTGCGGGCTGGCTGGATCAACTGGGCTTTTATGATTTTGCTGGATCCACTCTGGTGCACAGTGTCGGAGGATGGGCTGCGCTTGTAGGTGCAATTTTAGTAGGATCTAGGCTTGGGAAATATGGGCAAAATGGACAAATTAAACCAATCCTAGGCCACAATATGCCGCTTGCAACTATTGGTGTTTTTCTTCTATGGTTTGGCTGGTACGGATTTAATGGTGGGTCAGTTCTTTCTGCAGACCCTGGTGGTGTATCTCTGGTATTCGTTACGACTACATTGGCAGCCGCAGCGGGTGTAATTGGAGCTATGATCACATCTTGGTATGTAAGTAAAAAACCAGATTTATCCATGATATTAAATGGTTCATTAGCAGGGTTGGTTGGTATCACCGCAGGTGCAGACGTTATCAGTCCAATGAATTCTGTATTAGTTGGTTTTATTGCAGGAATCATTGTGGTTTTGTCTGTAATTCAATTAGATAAATTAAAAATTGATGACCCGGTCGGTGCTATATCAGTCCATCTCGTATGCGGTATCTGGGGGACGCTTGCTGTAGGTATTTTTAGTGCTGCACATAGTCTGTATGTTCAAGCTTTAGGTGTTGTGGCATATGGAATTTTTTGTCTCATTGGTTCAATCCTAATCTTTACGATATTGAAATATTCCATTGGCTTAAGGGTATCAGAAGACGAAGAAATCATAGGACTCGATATTGGTGAACATGATATGGAGTCATATGCCGGATTTCAAATTTTTACTGTAGAATAGGAGAAATAATCAATGAAACTAATTATTGCAATAATTCAGCCGGAAGAATTACCGGCCATTAAAGAAGAACTTCTTAAAAGAAACATTTACAAATTTACCGTTACCAATGCCAGGGGACAGGGAAAAGAAATCCCGGTACAAGAGGTCTATCGAGGCATATCTCATGAAATCACTTTATTAAAAAAAGTCAGACTCGAAATTGCAGTAAACGATGAATTTGTGGATGCTGTAATTGAAGCAGTTACTATTGTAGCAAAAAAAGACGGAGACAAAGGTCGGGGTAAAATATTTGTTCTGCCCATCGAAGAGTGTATTCGCATCCGAACCGGTGAAACCGGTAAGGAAGCAATCGGGTAATAATCAGTAAAGAATATTCGAAACTACTTATTCCAAGACAGGGTTGGTGCCTAACCCATAGCATAAACTTTAATATTCTCGAGAGTTGCACCAACCCGATTGTCGGCTTACATTATAGATGCCGATGGTCTTCTTTATTTCTATTAACCAAATTTTGAGAATCATGTAAAGTGATGATATAAAATTTCTATAAAATAGTTTTAAAATAATTATTGTGTCTCTGTTATTATGGTAAAGGATAAACTCAATACTTTCGCAAAGCGATCCGGTATATCAGCTCAAATGCAATCTAGATCGGTATTGGTATTTGAATTACTGGAAAAAGTCTTTTCCAATCTAGAAAATTCTAAAGATATTCAATTCAAGAATTTTTTACACTCAATTTTATCTTCAGAAAACCATATTTCATTGAACAGTTCCATATTGTCCAGGTTGGAAACATGGTCAAATAGTGATCTATATCAAGTATTGAAATTTATTGGTACCTACTTTCACCTTCTCAATCAGGCAGAACTGAGTGAAATCATATCAATAAACAGGAATAGATCAAATAATGCTACATTCAACATCCCAAAAGCGGATTCTATTTATGCTGGCATTAAAGCAATAAAAAAGAAAAATATAGATTTTGATTCCGCTAAAACAATTCTTAAACGGATAAGTATACACCCGACATTTACCGCACATCCCACAGAATCAAGACGGCAATCTGCCATAACTAAACAAAAAAATATCATCAAAAAGATCGATAAAATTTTATTTGATACCATTGGTGAAAAAGAAAAAGAAAATTTGATGAATGATGCGGAGCATCTTTGTGTGTTGCTCATGATGACTGATGATATCCGCTCACACAGAATATCAATAAAAGATGAAATAAATAATACAATTAATAATACCTTAGATGCGCTCTGGGATGCGGTACCCAGACTTTCATATGACATGACATCAGCATTTGAAATCTATTATAATGAAAAAATTACCATTTCCAATTTCATCAGGTTCCATAATTGGGTAGGGGGAGATAGAGACGGCAACCCTGCAGTAACACATAGAATTACAGAATATGCACTCCAAACTCAAAAAATACGTATCACGGGAAAATATATTGCTGCATTGGAAATGTTATACGATGACCTAAGTGTCACAGTGAAGGACCAAACGAAGATTATAACACTTCAGAATTCTATCAAAGCTGATGTAAAAAACTTGGGTATTGATGAAAAAATTAAAGAAAAACTACAATTTGAACCATTCCGATTGAAGATTTTATGTATAAAACGAAAATTAGAGCATCACAAAGAAAAATTAACCATCCCTTCTAAAAAAACGGATTATACATCTGAAGAATTCATATCTGAATTGAAGATCATCCAAGTATCTCTCCAGTTATTATCGCATGAAATAAGCATAGCCAAAGGGCTCATCCGCGATTTAATTATTCAAGCGGAAATATTTGGTTTCAATATGATGAGCCTGGATATACGTGAACATTCGGATGTACATGAAGAAGTGATTCATGAAATATTAAAAAAATTAAATTGGCAATCGAATTATAAAGCGTTGGATGAATCCAAAAAAAATAAAATTCTGACTGAAGGCATCAAATTTCAACAAAAATTAGAACAATCATTTATTGATACCCTATCTGATGAGTCTCAGGAAACACTCCTTACTTTTTTAGTTATCAAAAATGAGTTATTGATTGACCCTGATTCAATCTCATCCTATATCGTGAGTATGACCCATACCAATAGTGATATTCTTGAAGTACTCCTTTTGGCGAGACTTACTGGGATTCTACATTATCATGACGGTAAAATGGATTGTGGCCTCCATATTGTACCCCTTTATGAGACCATTGCTGATCTTCAATCAGCGCCCAGGAAATTTGCTGAGTTATTGGATTATGACATATATAAGAAATATTTACAAAGCCAAGGTGTATTTCAAGAAATCATGCTAGGATACTCTGACAGCAACAAGGATGGAGGTATGGGTATGGCCCAATATTCTCTTTACAAATGTCAAGAAAATTTGGCGAAACTTTGTAAAGAGAATCAGATTGATTTTAGATTATTCCATGGACGTGGCGGATCAATAAGCAGGGGTGGTGGAAAATCAAATAAAGCAATAATTAGTTTACCTCCCATTTGCCATAATGGAAAAATAAGGATGACAGAACAGGGAGAAGTCATTTCTTATCGTTACGGATCTTCTAGAATTGCAAAAAGGCATCTAGAACAACTTGTCCATGCACAGATGATTGGATTGGCTGGCATTATTGATGATAAAAAAGAATTTGAAAACCCACTGAACTTAGACATTTCAATGAGATCCTTCGACACCTATCAGAAAAATATATTAAACCAACAGTGTTGGGAATATTTCATAAATGCAACCCCCATTAATCATATTAGTAGATTACCAATCGCTTCAAGACCTCCAACAAGGGCAAAGTTTGCAGAAGATACAGTAGGGTTTTATGATTTGAGAGCAATCCCTTGGGTATTTTCCTGGACGCAATTGAGGTATAATCTAACCGGATGGTTTGGCTTGGGCACGGCATTATCCCATTTGATTGATAAATCATCAAAACTGAATGAAGTAAAAATGTTATATAAAAAATCAAAATTTTTCAGACAGCTTATGGATAATATGTCTTTTGAGATGGCTAGATCCAGGTTGCACATATCGGAGTTATACGCAAAAACCAAAAATGAAAAAGCATTCCATACGATTTTAATGAAGGAATATCATCTATGTTTAAATGCCTACAAAAACGTAAGTGGCTATGCAAATTTGTTGGATCGAAATCCTGTTATTTCTAACTCTATTGCTTTCCGAAATCCGTTTACTGATTTGTTAAATATCATTCAAGTTTTGCTGTTAAGGCGTCGAAGAGAAAATAATGACCAAGTGAACCAAGATTTGGACAGATCAATTTTTATGTCCATTAATGCAATTGCAGCAGCAATGCAAACTACTGGTTAATAAATTGAAATTACTTTAATAACCAAAGATGAAATATATGCCATATTCATTAAAACTGGAATCTTCTGTATCAATTTATATGATGATAGAATTATCTGTGTTTCTGTACGCGCATCTATAGGTTAGCTTTGAATATTAAGCAATAATGCCTATGGGTATAAGACTACAAAAAGATTATGAGATTCATTTCCCGTTGTGTTAAAACACTGCATTAATATAATGTTGATTAATATTTAGACTATATATACTTTTTATATAAAAGGATCGTTATCGATAATATTTAAATTTCTCACCACTTTTTTATGAGTACACAAGCTAAACGTGTGGCATTCCATACATTAGGATGCAAATTAAATTTTTCAGAGACAGCTACAATCTCTCGTGATTTTCTGCATTATGGATTCGAAAAAGTAAACTATCGAGATCAAGCCGACATTTATGTTTTGAATACATGTTCCGTAACAGAAAATGCTGACAAAGAAGCACGGAAATTTATTCGCCAAGCGAAGAAGCGTAATCCACACTCATCCGTAGCTGTAATCGGCTGTTATGCCCAATTAAAACCTAATGATATTGCTGCCATTGACGGAGTGGATATAGTATTAGGTGCGGAAGAGAAATTTAATTTATTGAATCATTTGGATTCCATTAATCTGAATGGTAGCACAAAAGTGATTCAATCCGAGATTGACCATGTACACAAATTCACTCCTTCATATTCTTCTGCTGAACGAACACGATCATTTTTAAAAATTCAGGATGGCTGTGATTACACCTGTTCTTTTTGTACTATTCCCCTAGCTCGTGGCCAGAGTAGAAGCGATACAATTGCCAAAACGTTGAAAGTAGCAGAAGAAGTGGCGCAAACGGATACTAGAGAAATTGTTCTCACTGGCGTAAATATTGGCGATTATGGAAAAGGGTCTAACGAAACATTTTTTGATCTCATTCAGCAATTAGATTTACTTGATGGAATTGAGAGAATCCGAATTTCATCTATTGAACCTAATCTACTTACCAATGAAATAATTGAATTTTGTGCTTCATCAAAAAAATTCATGCCACATTTTCATGTGCCTCTTCAATCCGGTTCAGATAAAATTTTAGGCGCAATGCGCCGGAGATATAAACGAGACTTATTTGTAAATCGAGTTACCCGAATAAAACAAATTATTGCAGATGCCTGTATTGGCGTAGATGTGATAGTGGGTTTTCCCGGCGAAACAGATACAGATTTTCTCGACACGTATAATTTTCTGAATGAATTGGATATTTCCTATCTTCATGTATTTACGTATTCGGAACGGCCCAATACTGATGCTATTAAAATGAATGAAGTTGTTTCAAAAGAAATCCGAAAAGAACGAAGCAAGATGCTTCATATTTTATCCGATAAAAAACGACGTTTTTTCCATGATCAATTCATCAGAAAATATCGTCCGGTTCTTTTTGAAAATATGAAAAATGGAAAACTATTAGGGCACACGGATAATTATATTCAGATTCAAATGGAAGGTGATTCCGACCTTATTAATTCAATCCATTCAGTAAAACTAGTCGATAATCATGGTATAGTTGTTGATGGAAAATTATCCTAAATATATTCTTGGGTCTTTTCGTATGATTAAACAATGATCCGCCTTGAAAACCTATCCAAATCCTTTCCAGATGGTGACCTATTTAATAATGTAAATATTTCCATTAAACGTGGGATGCGTATCGGACTTGTGGGTCCTAATGGATCTGGAAAAACAACATTACTCCGAATAATGCTGGGTAAAGAGTCACCTGATTCTGGAAATGTACAAGTTGATAAATCAACTACCATCGGCTATTTGGCACAGGATATTGTAGCCGGAACAGGACGATCTATTTTAGAAGAAGTTTTAACAGCCTATCCGGAAGTACGTGAATTAGAAGGACAAATTCTCACATTATCGGAAGCCATTTCCAAAGATCATGGGAATACCGATTTAGTTGAAAAATTGGGTGATGCTCAACATCGTTTTGAAGCATTAGGTGGTTGGAATCTTGAAGACAAGGCGAAAAAAATATTGAGTGGACTGGGGTTTGTCGATAACCAATTCACTGAACCTATGGATACCTTCAGCGGTGGCTGGCGTATGCGAGTGGCTTTAGCATCTATTCTATTGCAAGAACCGGATATTTTATTTCTCGATGAGCCGACAAATCATTTAGATCTGGAAGCAACCATTTGGCTGGAATCATTTTTATCAAAATGGAAAGGTGGGATGGTAATGATAAGCCATGATAGGGAATTTTTGGATCGATCCATTAATAATATCCTAGAAATTGATCTTAAAATAATTACGTTGTTTCACGGAAATTATACGAAATACAGAGAAGAAAAATCATTACGAATGGAACAACACAGAAATGCCTATCGCAATCAACAAAAGCAAATCAAAGATACAGAAAGGTTCATTGAAAGATTCCGTGCAAAAAATACAAAAGCGACTCAGGTCCAAAGTCGAGTAAAAATGTTGGATAAATTAGAAAAAATTGAAGCACCTACGGAACAGACCAATGCCATGAATTTAAAATTACCGCAGCCAACCCGATCTCCCTTGATTGTGGCATCCTGTCGGAACGTGACCAAACACTATGAAGATATTGAAGTATTTAATAATATGGATATGGTAGTGGAACGAGGACAAAAAATTGGTTTGGTCGGTCATAATGGTGCTGGTAAGTCGACGTTATTGAAAATGTTGGCTGGTGTAGAACCGGTTACATCTGGTGCTGTACAAATCGGTTCAAATGTCGATAGTGCTTACTATGCGCAGCACCAATTGGAAATATTAAATCCAGATGAGACAGTTTTTGAATCTATTCAAAAAATAAGTCATGGATGGAGCGAGATTGAGATAAGGAGCTATCTAGGTAGTTTTATGTTTACAGGTGATGAGATTGAAAAATATGTAAAGGTGCTTTCCGGTGGCGAAAAAGCACGGGTAGCCTTGGCAAGAATGTTAGTAGAACCATCGCATATTCTTTTATTGGATGAGCCCACAAACCATTTGGATATGGTTACTCGGAATGTAGTAGAACAGGCGCTTATCCGATTTTCTGGATCTATTGTTTGTATATCTCATGATAGGCATTTTTTAAATAATGTGACTAATCTAACCTGTGAAATAGATGGTGGTGGTATCAGAATATTTGAAGGGAATTACGAATACTATGAATGGAAAAACCAACAAGAAACACAAAGTAATTCTAGTACACCGAAAGTAAAAAATGAATCAAGAAAAAAGTCAGATTACAAAAAACGAAAAAAAATTCGGAATCGTATAACGTGGATCGATAAAAGATTTAAAACCATAGAAAATCTAATTGAAAAGGAACGAGCATTTACAAACAATCCAAGCCATAGCGATGACTATGAGAAACTCCAGAGTGCACTTAACAATATGAATACTTTAGAAAAAGAATATCTAGAGCTGATGGAGGAAAAAGAAAAGTTAATGAATTGATAGGTTTCTTATCAATATAGATTAGTAGTTATTGATTGGAAATAACATTTATATACTTACCATTTATTACAAACATAAATATATTATTATACAGTGTTAAATAATTTCTAGTTGTTGGATTGTAAATTATAATTCTTTCTCTAAAAATATTTACAGAGTAGTATATACCACAGTGCTTATTGTGACACATAGGAATATATTTTCTAAATACAATTTTAGAATATATGAGTATCTAATAATAAAATAATCATCGTCATTGGTTATAGAACTATTATAATCAGCATATATAAAGGAACAGTTATTTTCGAATTATAATTCTCAGTGAGTTATAAAGTCAAATATTTAATTATTAGGTACATATTTATATTAGGTGTGTAATAAATAAATATAACATTTAAATGCAAGATCTAGTATTACATAAAATTATAATAGTAACGTAATTATAATAAATTATATATTCAAATATATACAATATTGTAACTAGAATAAATCCTTGTAATTCATATCTTTACAAGGATAAATTTAATTTATTACTTTACCCGAGGTAATTAAGATGTGGAGTCTAATCATAAAATGGTAGCTATACCATTGTGTGCAGTATCAGTTCAGGTACTGGCTCTACTTCAATAAAATAATGAGAAATTCAATCGGATGAGCCAGATACAAAAACAGGTTTCAGAAATTGATGATATAAAAGTTATCAAAATTTTTGAAAAACCCTTTACAAAGCAGATAATTAATTGCTTTGATGATTCTCCAAAAACGGCTTCTGAAATAGCCCAAGCCGTTTCTTTCCCAAAAGATAAAATATACTATCACCTAAAAAAATTATTATCCGTTAAAATTATATTTATAGCAGAAACAGAAATAGTAAAGGGAATAGAACAGAAGAAATTTCTGCCAGCTGCAAAACATTTTAAAATAAAATACAAAGGGGAAACACCATCATTAAAAACATCTAAAATCGATTCTGATAAAAAGATTACCGAATCTAAAACGAATTTATCTACATCAAAAAAAATCAAAACAGTAAAAACAGATTTTGTTAATAGAACTATTATTGATCGGCGAAGAAGCAATGATCGTAGAAATGAGGATAATCCTTTAAAGGTTAATGAATTCGGCAATGAAAATAAAAGGAGTGTCATAAACAGACGGTCTAATATAGAAAGACGTATTATTACAAACAGCATAGATGGCCCATTCAATCAAAAGGGAAAAATAAAAAAACCTTTTACACATAAATTAAAATCTAAAATATTTAATAATTATTTATTAAATCTTAATGGCATTAACCAAGCCATGACCTTTGTGTATACAGGAAATACTGTGACATTTATGCAGGCCACACTAGATAACAAAGGATTTTATATAGAACGAGTTAGGAATTACATATTACCCATTAAAATCGAAAACCATAACATTAAAACATTGCCTGATTTAATTATAAATGTATACCAACAATATATTAAAAAATCGCAAAGGAAAAATATTTATCTAGCAATACATTCTGATTCTTATCAATATGAAATGACATATTTAGAAACCGAAGAGAAACTTAAGGGCGATTTTGAGAATGTACTTATAAAAAACTTGTCAAACTTATATTCCATTGATCCAAACAATAGCATGATTGAAATTGATATTAATAATGCAAATGATAAAAAAGCCATTATTTGTTATTCAACTAAAAAGGGCGATATAGATCAAGACTATCAAACTCTTGTTGATTCCGGGTTGCAGCCACGATATAACACATCAATACCAAAATTGCTTCAGAACATTTACAATTACTATAATCTAGAAAAAAATGCTGGATATTCACTCCTTATATATATAGATCAATTTAAAACACACATAGTTTTAATTCAGGAAAATCAACTTTTGGAGTCTCGTTATTTTCATATTGGACTAAATTATTTTATAACCCGTCTTTCCAAATTATCATCTGATAATTTACCAACTGAAGAAACGCGTAACACTGTTTTACACTTCTTAGAGAATTATGGTGTATCAAAAACAAAAACTAAGTTTGAATTGCAGGATGGATTCCCATATAATGAAGCGAGGTTACTGATAAATGAATTATCAAGCATTATGATGGTTCAACTAAAAGATTCAATAAATAATTTTTCAAAAGTACCACCAGCAATTGGCAATAATGATTTCACTTTTGGGGGTGTATATATTGGTGGTCCTGGAAGTCATATAAAAAATTTGGATAAACAAATAGTAGATACTATTGGTGATCCAGTAGAAAAATTGAATTCTATAACGACAACTTCCTTTAAAAAACGGTTTGATTCTAAAAAGGGTTTTCTAACAAGAGCTAAGGAAAATTATATTTTATATAATAAAAAAAGATCAAAGAATAATCTGAAAAATGTACAGAATAAAATTCAGGAGCGAAAAAAATCCATTGAAATGTCAAAAAGTCCAGAAAGCGCAAAGTATCGTTTAGCACGTTTAGAAATTGATAAAAATTCAAAACTTAAATCCATTGATGAAGCCAATGAAAAATTAATATTAACGGCTAAGGAATTTAAAGAATTAAAAGTTGAATATATGGATGGTCAAGAGGCCTTGACCGCTGACCTTGATGCGGTTACAACCCAAGTTGATAATAAAAGTGAAACTTTATTGGATCACTATAAGGAGCACGATTATTTAATTAAAAAAATATCCGAGATAGAATATGAAACTGATCATTTTCAGAAAAAAAGAGAAGAAGCTGGAAGGGCATCAAAAGGTGAATATGAATTACAAATTAAGAAGGCTGCTAAGTCACGCGTATCTTTGACAGAACGAAAAGAACTTTATGAACAGGAGATTGATGACCTACAAACAAAAATTGTAAAAGTTGAAGACACCCGTCAAGAAATGGCAATGAAGCTGGGAAGGGGTCATGATGAAATTACAATTCTGGAGTATTTAAAAGACACCGTGCATAATACGGCAAAGGTATTTAAAAAATCTTTCTTAGAGCATTTAAAGTATTTATTTGAACTAGGCGAAGAAGATGTAAACATACTTCGACAAGCAGAATATTTATTATCCCATAATAATGAACGATTGAAAGGGATAAGAAAAAGTTTTGAAAAAATAGTATCTGGAGAAGCCGAATATCATTCATCACAATATTTGGATGGTGATAATGGATTTAATACTCGTAGGAAACTGCTAACGGTATTAGATGTAGTTTTGCAGACACCAGATAATTTAGAAGAGATCAACAAACTTACATCAGAGATAGTTAAGGTCAATATTGAACAACATGATCTGAATGAAAAAGGGGAAAATTTACAGGGTCAGGTCAATTTAAGTCTCCAAGAAAGAAAAGAGAAGGAGAGAAAACTGTCATCTTTAAAGAAAAAGATAGATATTTATTTAAAGGATCTGAAAAAGAAAGAAATCAAACTGCAGGAAATATTAGATGTTGTGGATTTCAACCATGAAACCATAGACATGATTAAGGATTTAAATAAAAAACAGGATGAATTAAAGGACCTTCAACCTCAGAAAAAAACAATTAAAAAGGCATTAAAAGCACTGCAAAATGAGTTGCTAGGGCTAGATAATGTTATCGTGATTTGCGAAGAAAATATTAATGGACATATAGATTCTAATTCCGATCTTACCAATACCCATAAACAAAAATCTAAGAAGCTGAAAGATCAAAGAGAGCAACTCATTATCCAGCAAGAAGAGCTAGAAGGGATGATAAAAGGGCATTCTCAAAAAAATATTAATGTAGTTCTAGAAATTAATGATACCAAGAATATCTATAGCCAGTTGGAGAAGAAAAAGGCGGAAGGATTAAAAGAAATAGAAAAATTGAATGAGCAATATCTTCCATTGGTTTTGGAAGCAGATAAAGAAAAGGACAAATTTCAAAAGGTTCTGAACGGTAGACTGAAAAAACTTCAAAAAGAAAAAAAGAAAAAAATAAAAGAAGCTAAAGAGATTAAAGCTGTAACGATTAAAGCTTTTTTTAAGAAGGAAGCTACAGCCCTAGCAAATAAACAAAAGTCGATTGAAAATATTTTAACTAGAAGTACAAAAGAAATGGAAAGATTAATAATTGATAGGGATAGAATACATGTGTCACTTGTGGAAAAGAAAAAGAAAAAATTGTCACAGATTAAAGGATGGGAAAAAGAGATAAAAAGTTGGCATCGTGATCTGAAGCGTGGTCACACCTTACAACAAAGGCTTGATAATCTTGAAGATAAAAAAAGTGAATGGGAAAGTCTTTTAGAAAAGGAAAGGATTAAATCAGAAGAACAGAGTAAAGTTCTAGAAAATAATATTTCACGGAAACAATCAAATTCGTACCTGTTATTTTTAAAGGATGGTTTTGTTCGGCTGAAGAAAGATGTTGATCCCATAGAAGCCGCGCAAGCATTGGCAGATGAAAGTATAGCTCTGGACCGTGAAGAAATAGCCAAAGTAAACCTAGCCTTCGAGCGCATTGAAAAGCGCTATCAGACATTTATGATTCGCTATCGTACCAATAGTAAAAAAATCCTTACAAAACTTAAACCTTATGGAGGTCGAAAAAAGACAATTACGGCTAAAATTGTTAGCGCAGAAAAGAAAATTGCTACAGCTGAGAAAGTTATTCAAAATTTGAAAGATAAGCTTGATCAAAAAAATAGTTTACTCTCTGAAAAAGAAGTAGAATTTCTTGAATTGAACGAAAATACAAAATATAAGCTAAACAGGATCCAACGAGAGATCGATCAGATTGCTATAAAAGAGGCTAATTCAAAAAAAAATATCACATCCAAACTTCAAGAAATATTAGCAGAAATTTCTAACAAAATAAATATGGTAGAGAATGAACATGATCAAGCAGTTCAGGCAATTGATGAAGTTCTTCAGCAGCAATATGTCTATTTAGAGATGAAGGAGTTAAAGCAGCAATTAAAATCTGATAATGATGAATTGAAAACAATCCTGAACCAACTTGATTTATTAAAAGAAAAAAAGGAAAAAAGCCCCCAGGTTCTTTCTAGTCACCAAGAAAAACTAAAAAATGTTTTAAATAAACTAACCAAGATTAAATCAGATATCAAAAACGAGGAAGATCAATTTGAAAATAAAGAAAAAGAGTTAGTAAACTTTTTAGAAAAAAATAAAAAGGAGTTAGCTCAACATCAGGAAGATTACCAAACCAACAAAAATAATATGCTTGAGCTAGAGCGTAGACTTGGAAAGCTAGATGAAATTTATAATGATACTTTATCTGAGATTCAAAAACTAAAGAAAACGATTAAGATTCCAGACCAAGAAATGTTCAATGTATCTAAAATAACCAAAAGTAACCAAAAGTATAAAAAAATCAAAAATGATAAAGATCAGCTTCAAACTATGGTTAACATGGGCCAAGATCTTCTAACTCATGTAGCCCATTTGGAAAACACCCTAAATGACCTTAGTGAGGCTTTGGATACGATGCGTGGTCAAGAATCAGAGCTTCAAAATACTCTACAATCCTTAGATAATAATCTTGAAACATTTCATGCTGATCTCGAAAAAATAGAAAAATTAAAAAAGTCTAACAATAATAGCATAGAAGCATTCAAAGAACCTCACCAAGACGTATTGACTCGGTTAATTCATATTAAGGATATTTATCCACCTGTCAAAACTATGCTCAATGAACGTGTTGAAGAATTACATACCTTGATTGAAATAAAAACAAAGGAAAAAAATAAACTAGACACCTTATTGCAGGATATGGAAAAAGAACTGAAAGATAAAAGGGTTGAAATAGCCATCCTTGATAAGGAGTTATCCAAGGTCAACAAAGATATGAAAAAGGTTTTGGAGTATTCAATTTACGAACAACAGCCTACCACTGTAGAAGATGAATGGCTATGGAATATTCCAGAAAATAAAATGCGAAGTTATGTGGATTTGGCAGATATGAAAACTCGCTCAAAAGTACTTTTTAATGAAATTATTCAAACCGAGCAGGATATTGCAGAACTCCAAAAAAAGCAATTGTCAATACAGTATGCGATAAATGAATCTGAAAAAATGAGCCAGAAAAAAATTAAAAACATGGAAGAACTTTGTAACAGATTAGAATTACAAATCACCAAAGAGAAAAATGATGTTGAAGATTTGGAAAAAAACCTCAAAGAACTTAAAGGACATTCATCTAACTATAGTAATCGCATTGAGACCCTTGAAAAAGAATTAAAAGAGTTTAGAGATAGAGAAGTAGAGTATGAATTGATGTTGAAAGACCTAGATCGTTCCTTGGACAGAATCCAGAATCAATATCAACAGGTCGCAATAAAAGAAGAAATGATCAAAAAGAATACCATAGAACTGGATTATACAGCCAACTTGGGTTTGTTGATGGATCCCTATTCAAAACTAAATCTGCTCCCTGACAAACACAAAGAAGAGTACCGCTACTTTGCAACTAACCGCATCATACAGAATGCGCTTTTAGTTCTGGTAATGGTGTTCTCATTGGCTGCTTATGCACAACGCAGTAAGATTGAGCCCCTGGAAGCGAGCCTTCCAAACAAATATTCTGAACTTTCATTGCTGACCATGCGCCAAGAAATAAAGGGAATCGTGGAGAATCAAACCATGGCAGCAACTACTTTTGAAAAACTTATTAATGAAGATAAAACTTTATCTACTAACATGGTAGCGATGCTAAAATATTTGAGTAACAAGATTCCTGCCAATTTTCGAGTTACAGAATTAGCGCTTAACAAAATTATATCCAACCACCTAGTGAATGATAGAGTGTGGGACAAACTATCAAAATTAGAAGATCCCAAACTTATCATTACCTTAAAAGGGTTTTATAACCTAAACCTAGAAAAGGCATCTACTTTGGTGATACCTTTCCGGAGTTCATTGGAAAGTAGCGGTTGGTTCAATATAGTGGATTTCAGTAATGGACAAGAATTAAAAAATGAACAAACATCCTTTTCAATTAATTTGGTCTTATAGGTAAACATGCATCAAAAGACAAAATATGTTACCTTGTTAATACTAACTGTGATGATAATTGCAGTCTATGCTTGGGACAGTTTTAATATAAAAAGCGAGCTTAAACAAATTAATTCAAAACTCAGTAATATGGATGATCAACTTAGGTCAGGTACAGGTATCATGGATGAAGTGTTGCATATCCGACAACATTTTACGGAAAAGAAAATTTTTTTATTATCACATCGGATATCTAGTCCCGATTTATTAAATGAAATTGAAAGTTTGAGTGATCTGGCAAATGAAATGGGTTTGAATATTAACAATTTAGAGATTGATCCAAGAAATACTTTTCCAGCCCTAAATAATAATGTAGAAGATATTCGAATCGACCTAGAGCGCCATTCTCTGAATTTCCAATTATCAGGGAAATTTCTCAATATTGGAAATTTTATAGAAATATTAGAAGAAAATTCAACTCATCTTCATCTCCAACAATGTTTGTTCAATTTGGATAGCATTGATCCAAAGGGCGTTGTTGCAGAGTTGCAATATTTGA